>JAOUIN010000102.1 GCA_029883965.1 Betaproteobacteria bacterium | reverse complement strand
ATCACGCACAATCTCAAACTCGAAGACATCAACAAGGGGTTTGACCTGATGCACTCCGGGGAGTCGATACGCAGCGTTGTGGTCTATTGAGGGTATGAACGGAGATCTGCTTTGAGCGCACCCGCCGTAACCGTGAACACGGATTTTTCTTTCGACAACACGTACGCCCGTGATCTCGAGGGGCTGTATGTGCCGTGGCAGGCCGCCGAGGTGCCCGCGCCAAAGCTGATCAAGTTGAATCACGCGCTGGCCGAAGAGCTGGGTCTGGATGCCAAGGCGCTGGATTCCGCTGAAGGCGCGCAGATGTTCTCCGGCAACCAGTTGCCGCACGGCATCAAAACCATAGCCCAGGCCTACGCCGGTCACCAGTTCGGCGGTTTCTCGCCGCAGCTCGGCGACGGTCGCGCGCTGCTGCTCGGTGAAGTGATCGATAAAAACGGCAAACGCCGTGACATCGCGTTCAAGGGTTCGGGCCGCACGCCGTTTTCACGCGGCGGCGACGGCAAGGCGGCGCTGGGGCCGGTGCTGCGCGAATACATCATTGGTGAAGCGATGCACGCGCTGGGCATCCCGACCACGCGCGCACTGGCGGCAGTGACCACCGGTGAGTTTGTGCGCCGCGAACGCAACCTGCCGGGCGCGGTGCTGACGCGGGTGGCTGCCAGTCATATCCGTGTCGGTACCTTTCAGTTCGTGACGGCGCGCGGTGACGAAGTATTGCTGCGCAAGCTTGCCGACTACGTGATCGCCCGCCATTATCCGGAACTCAAAGATTCAGACGACCCCTATTGGGGATTGCTGCGCGCACTGTGCGAGCGGCAGGCCGCATTGATCGCGCGCTGGATGAACGTGGGCTTCATCCACGGCGTGATGAATACCGACAACATGACGCTGTCGGGCGAGACCATAGACTACGGCCCGTGTGCGTTCATGGATCACTACAACCCGGCGACGGTGTTCAGTTCCATCGACGAGCAGGGGCGCTATGCCTATATGAACCAGCCGCCGATTGCGAACTGGAACCTCGCGCGCTTCGCCGAAGCATTGCTGCCGTTGCTCGGTGAGGATCAGGACCAGGCAGTGGCGCAGGCGATGGAAATCCTCGGCGGTTTTCAGGCGCGCTACGAACACCACTGGCTGCAGGGCATGCGGTTGAAGCTGGGGCTGACGCGCGAGGAAGACGACGACTACGCACTCGCCACGGATTTCCTGAAAACCATGGAAGGCCAGAGTGTCGATTTCACTCAGGCCTTCCGGCGTCTGGCGGATGTGGCCGGGGGCCAGGGCAACCTCAGCGAAATCGGCCTGCACAAACTTTATGCCGATGATGCGGTGCTGAAGGCGTGGCTGCCGCGCTGGCGTGCGCGCATCGAGGCTGAAGCGGTTGAGCCCGCAAAACGCGCGCAGGCGATGCGCGCCGTTAATCCGATTTATGTTCCGCGCAACCACAAGGTTGAAGAAGCGCTGGACGCGGCAGTAGCACTGGGCAATTACGCGCCCTTCGAACAACTGCTGGCGGTGTTGCAGCGGCCGTTTGAGGAGCGGGCCGCGCTTGCGGCCTACGCCGAGCCTGCGCCGGCCAGTGTCTCTGCGGGTTATCAGACGTTCTGCGGCACCTGACAGACCGTCGCCGTTGGGTCATCCCACGGCGGGCAGTGGGGCTACGGTTGTTTACGTAAGTTGCTGATTATATTTATATTTTTATAAAATTTTTGGAGGAGAATCATGCCCTACGCCGAATCCGCCGGAGTCAAACTCCATTACGAAGAGACCGGACGCGGCACGCCCATCGTGTTCGTGCACGAGTTTGCCGATGACCTGCGCAGCTGGGAGCCGCAGTTGCGGTTTTTTTCGCGACGTTATCGCTGCATCGCATTCAATGCGCGCGGCTACCCGCCGTCGGACGTGCCGCGTGCGCGGTCGAAATATTCGCAGGCGCTGGCCGCGGACGACATTGCTGCGGTGATGCGTCATCTCAAACTGAAGAAAGCGCACATCATCGGCTGTTCGATGGGCGGCTATGCCACGGTGCATTTCGGGCTGCGCCATGCGCGCCTGGCATTGTCATTGACCGCCATCGGCGTCGGTTACGGTGCGGATGCCGACAAGCGCGCGCAGTTCCTGAAGGACACTGAAGTGATGGCGAAGCGTTTCGACACGCTGGGCACGGCCGCGGCAATCAAGCCGTACCAGATCGGCCCGTCGCGGGTGCAGTACCAGAACAAGGATCCGCGCGGCTTCGCGCAGTTCTGCGCCGAGTTTGCCAAACATTCAGCACTCGGCTCGGCCAACACGCTGCGCGGCGTGCAGGCGAAGCGGCCGACCATCCAGAGTCTGGAGCGGCAACTGCGCGCGCTGAAGGTGCCGCTGCACATGGTCAGCGGCGATGAGGACAACAATTGCCTGGAGCCGGGCCTGTTCATCAAGCGCGTATGCCCGTCGGCATGGCTGACTGTTGTGCCGAACACCGGCCACGCGGTAAATGTCGAAGAGCCGGATCTGTTCAATCGCCTGACGGCGGAGTTTCTCGCGCAGGTGGATTCCGGCCGCTGGCGTCCGCGCGATCCGCGCTCGCTGGTCAAGTCGACCATGCAGCCGGGGAAGAAATAACGATGACCGTCACCCTGATCGAAAACTTCCGTGCGGTGTTCTACACGCCGTTTTATGCCGCCTTTGCGCTGGGCGCCTACAAGGCCGAGGGTGTGGACGTGAGGATGCAGACTTCCGTGGCGGCGAATCAGACATTAAAAAGCCTCGCGACCGGTACTGGGCAAGTGTCGTGGGGCGGACCGATGCGGGTGATGCACGCGCATGATGATGACCCGGCGTGTGACATCGTCAGTTTCTGCGAAGTGGTCGGCCGCGATCCGTTTTATCTGATCGGGCGCGAGCCGAATGCGGCGTTTGGCATGAATGATCTCGTCGGTAAAACGCTGGCCGAGGTCACCGAGGTGCCGACCCCGTGGTACTGCCTGCAGCACGATCTGCGGCTCGCGGGCGTCGACCCGGCGGGCATCCGCCGTGCACCGCCGCGCACCATGGGCGAAAACGTCGAACGCCTGCGCACCGGCGAGGTGGATGTGATCCAGGTGTTCGAGCCGCTGGCGCATGACGCGGTGGCGCAGGGCATCGGCCATATCTGGTATGCCGCTGCCAGCCGCGGCCCGGCCACCTACACCACGTTCAACGCCACGCGGCGTTTTCTCGCAAGCAATGCGGACACGGCGCTGCGCATGACACGTGCGATGTTCCGCACGCAGAAATGGATCGCCGCGCACGATGCGCCCGCGCTGGCTGCGGCTGTCGCTGAATATTTTCCGGACATTCCGGCAGCGACGCTCGCGGGCTGTTACGCCGGTTACCGCGCCAATGGCGTGTGGAACACCAATCCGCTGCAGCATCGCGCCGGCTTGGAATGGCTGCGTGACGCGATGCTCGGGTGCGGCGCGATCAAAACGAAGTTCGCGTTCGAGGATCTGGCCGACATGCGGTTTGCGGAGCAGGTAGTGCACGAGGATCCGCCGGTTCTCTGACCGATGTGACGTCGTCTGCCGCGCCGGCGGGGCATCGCGTCGGCGCGGGAAGAACCAAATTGGTCCCGGCTGGTTGCCATCGGGCAGCAAACGCGACAGAATCCGTCTCGGTCACGCATCTGCAACACATTCTAAAAAACATTTGACCGAGGAGAAATGCCATGAAAATCAGAAATTTGCTTGCCACGCTGCTGGCCGCATCTTGTGTGTGTGCGTCCGTCAGCGTTACTGCGGCTGAAAAATTTCCGAGTCGTCCGCTGCGGGTGCTGGTGCCCAATGGCCCGGGCAGCTCTGTGGATACCCTGACGCGTATCGTCACCAATCGACTGGGCGAAGTCATCGGACAGCAGATTGTGGTCGACAACCGTGCAGGCGCCGGTGGCGTGATCGGAATGGAGATTGGCAAGGATGCCAATCCCGATGGTTACACACTGTTAACCGCGACGACCGCGGCGTCGACTATTGCGAGGCTACTGCTGAAAAATCCGCCCTATCATCCGGTGAATGATTACGAAACCGTAGCGCAGTTTGCGGTGACGCTCAACGTTCTGGTTGTGGCCAATTCGCTGCCGGTCAAAAACGTACCGGAACTGATCGCGTATGCCAAGAGCGGCAAAAAGCCGTTCAACATGGCGTCGGCAGGGGTCGGATCGCAAAGTCATTTGTCCGGTGCGTACTTCCTGCAGGAGGCCAAAATCCAATCGTTGCATGTGCCGTACAAGGGTGGTGGTGCGTCGTCGCGCTCGGTTGCCTCCGGTGAGTCACAGTGGTCGCTGATTCCTTCGGCGGCGGCGATGAACCACGTTGCGGCCAAACGCATGCGTGCGATCGGCCACAGCCTGAACCGGCCAACGCCTCTGTTGCCCGACATTCGCCCGATTGCGGAAACCATTCCGGGCTTCGATTACACCGGCTGGATGGGGTTTTTCGTGCCCAAAGGCACACCCAAGGTAGTGATCGAGACACTACGTGCCGCGGTCGCAAAAACGATGGAAGCGCCCGACGTGAAAAAAGGCATGGCATTCCAGGCTACTGAAATCGTGGTGCTTGGCCCGGCCGAGTTCCGCAAGGAAGTGCAGGACTCGATGGTCAAGAATGCCGAGCTGGTCAAAACCGTCGGACTGAAAGCGGCAAATTAGCCTGATCAATTGATTTTCTGAATGCGGGCCGTACGGGCAACTGTGCGGCCTGTTTTTTTCCGGACACAGTGGCGTGGCACCTTGGTTGCGGCGCTCCTTGTCGAGGAGATCGGCGCCATGCTGGAGTCCGGCACCGAGAAACGCTATCGCGATGCGACCATGTTTCTGCATATGGACGGCACGGTGGAGGTAACCCGTTTTATGATCGTCAAAAACCTGTTCCGGGAAACTGCGGGGAAATACGCCGGTCCCGAGGCTTGAAATATAACCCGTTGTTTTTTATTCACATTTTTTAATCTGCCGGCACGCAGTCACAGTCGTTGGCAAAACTACTGCGGGTGCGCATTAAAATGGGCGCATGCCTATTCCGTTGCTGACTGAACTGCCGTACCACACCGACAGCGCCCGCCTGTTTGAGGCGGTGGCCGACCGGCCGTGGGCGGTGTTTCTCGACAGCGGCCTGCATTACCCCGGCCACGCGCGGTACGACATCATTGCCGCGGAGCCGTACATCCGGCTGGTGACTCGCGGCGCCCTGACCGAAGTGCATGCGGACGGCATCGAACTGTCGCGCGCGGATCCGTTCGAATTGCTGCGCCAGTATGTGGCGGTCGATGCAGGCAGTGCCGGTGAGCTGCCGTTCAGCGGCGGCGCCCTCGGCTATTTCGGCTACGATCTTGCGCGGCGCATCGAACGCCTGCCGGTGCGGGCACGTGATGTCGAACGCATTCCGGACATGGCCGTGGGCATATACGACTGGGCTGTCGTCGTCGATCATTCCGAACGCCGTGCCTGGCTTGCCAGTCAGGGGCGCGACCCGGACACCGACCGAAAATGGGGGGCTCTGGTGCAGTTGTTTACCGACGTGCCCGCAGAGCGCAGCCGTGTGCCGTTCGAGGTGACGTCGCCGGTGACGTCGAATTTCACGCCGCTGGGTTACGGTCACGCATTCGACCATGTCATTGATTACATCCGTGCCGGCGACTGTTATCAGGTCAACCTCGCGCAACGCTTTGTCGCGCAGGCGCAGGGCGACCCCTGGCTCGCGTATCAGCGCCTGCGGCTGATCAATCCCGCGCCCCATGCGGCCTATCTGTCGACACCGTACGCACACATCCTGTCGGCATCGCCGGAGCGCTTCCTGCGCGTCAGCGACCGGCAGGTCGAAACCAAACCGATCAAGGGCACGCGGCCGCGTGCCGGACACGCCCGGCTCGATGCGGAACGCATTACCGAATTGCTCTCCAGCGAAAAAGACCGCGCCGAGAACCTGATGATCGTTGATCTGCTGCGCAACGATCTGTCGAAGAACTGCGCACCGGGCACGGTCAAGGTGCCGCGGCTGTTCGATGTCGAGAGCTTTGCCACCGTGCACCACCTGGTCAGCACCATCACCGGTACGCTGGCGCCGGGCCGTGATGCCGTTGATCTGCTGCGCGGTGCATTTCCCGGCGGCTCGATCACCGGTGCGCCCAAGGTGCGGGCGATGCAGATCATCGAGGAACTCGAATCCCACCGGCGCGGCGTGTACTGCGGTGCCATCGGCTACGTCGGTTACGACGGCAACATGGATACCAGTATCGCGATCCGCACATTGGTGTATTCCAGCGGCACGGTACGCTTCTGGGCGGGCGGCGGCATCGTTGCCGATTCGCAGCGCGACGCCGAATACCAGGAAACCTTCGACAAGGCCGCGGCGCTGCTCAATCTGCTGCAGCAGAGTGCAAAGAGCGCCAGCGGCGGCGCCTGAGAAATTTCCGGTTTTATGCGATCATCGGGGTAAATAATTCAGGAGCACGATGATGGCGACTCAGGACCTGACGCAGGAAAATTTTGAAAGCACGGTCACCGGCAACAAGTTGGTGATCGTCGATTTCTGGGCGCCGTGGTGCGGCCCGTGCAAAGGATTCGCGCCGGTGTTCGAGGCGATGTCGGAAAAACATCCGGACGTGGTGTTCGCCAAGGTGAACTCGGATGACGAGCAGGGACTGGCGGCGCATTTCGGCATACGCTCGATCCCGACGATCATGGTGTTCTGTGAAGAGGTGATCGTTTTTTCACAATCCGGTGCGCTGCCGGAAGCCGGGCTGGAGAGTGTGCTGGCGCAGGCCAAAGCGCTGGACATGGATCAGGTGCGGCGTGACATCGCCGAACAGCAGGCGCAGCAACAACAGTAAAATATCAATAAAATAAAATATTTATAACAAATTCCGGGGCTGGCGCAGGTTCGTGCCGCCAGCGCCCGTAGAACCGCGGCTTACGGCACCTTGATGCCGGCCTGTTTGACCACTTTCACCCATTGCGCGAGATCATCACGGATGAACTTGCCGAGTTCTTCGCTGCTGCCCGGCTGAACTTCGGCACCCAGCGTAGTGAAGCGGTCGCGCACCGCGGGCGTGGCCAGTACTTTCTGCAATGCCCCGTTGAGCTTCGCGATGACGTCGCGTGGTGTCGCTGCCGGTGCCAGCACGCCGGTCACGGTGCTCGCATCGAAACCGGGCACGCCGGATTCGGCCAGCGTCGGTACGTCGGGCACCGCAGCAGCACGCTTTGCCGTGGTCACCGCGATCGCGCGGATGCGTTTTTCCTTGATGAACGGCAGCGCTGACGAGATCTGGTCCACATGCGCAAATATGTGGCCCGCAACCAGGTCGATCAGTGCCGGGCCGCTGCCTTTGTACGGGATCAGGTTCATTTTCGCGCCGGTGCGGATCATGAACAGTTCGGCGATCAGGTGATTGGTCGTGCCGACACCGGCGTTGCCCATCAGCATGTTGCCGCCCTGCGCTTTTGCGACCGCAATCAGTTCCTTCGTGGTGCGCGCGGGAACGGAGGGGTGTACCACCAGCGCCAGCGGCACCACGGCGATGCGGCCCACGGGCGCCAGGTCACGCACGATGTCATAGGGCAGATTCTTGTACAGCGCCGGTCCGTTGGTCATGACGCTGCTCGATGCCACCATGATGGTGTAACCGTCAGGCGCGGCCTTGGCCACGACGTTGGTGCCGATCGAGCCGCCGGCTCCCGGACGGTTATCGACGAGCATCTGCTGGCCGAGCAGTTCAGCGAGCCCGGGCGCGATGGTGCGTGCGGTGATCTCGCCATTGCCACCGGGTGCAAACGGCACGATCACGCGCACCGGTTTGGCGGGATAGCTCTGGGCTGCGGCGCCGGTGACGGTGGCCAGCAGTGCGACGGCAATGATGCCTGAACGAACCATGGTGTTGCTCCTCGTGTGGTGTGTTGCCTGAAATCGGCCGGTTGTTTTCGGGTATGGCGGCCCCGTGTGTGTTGCGACCCCATGTTTTCATTGCATCATCGATCTGTCAAACTGCAACGGCGCGGCATAACAAGAACGATGGCTCGCATTCAATCGGGCTTATCTCTCGGCAAAGGATACGGCATGT
>JAOUIN010000429.1 GCA_029883965.1 Betaproteobacteria bacterium | reverse complement strand
CGGAACGCCGGCGGCGAACATGGTCGCCAGCGTACGCGTCCAGCGCGCAATGGCAGATTTCCGGATCAGATCGCCGAATACCGGAATTTTGAGGACGAGGCGGTCCATGAAGATCTGCATTTTTTCCGAACGCTTCCACGTCCAGAAAAAAGCGTAAAGCCCTGCACCCATGCCGCCGAACAGAACGAACCAGTTGGCTACCACGAAATCCGAGATCGCCATCACAATCAGCGTTGGTGTCGGCAAATCGGCACCGAAACTCTTGAACACCTCCTTGAAGGCAGGGATCACGAAGATCATGATGATGGCGGTAATCACCACCGCAACCACAATAATGGCGATCGGATAAAAAAGTGCCGATTTGATCTTGGCCTTGATTCCGAGAATCTTTTCCTTGTAGGTGGCCAGCCGGTCGAGCAGGCTTTCCAGAATACCGGCTGCTTCGCCGGCGCCGATCAGGTTGCAGAACAGCGCATCGAAATGCAGGGGGTGCTTTTCGAATGCCTGTTTCAGGCTCATGCCGGTTTCGACGTCGGTTTTTATCGTCATCAGCAATCTGGCGACGGCCGGGTTGCTGTGGCCTTTGCCGACGATGTCGAAGGATTGAAGCAGCGGCACGCCGGACTTCATCATCGTTGCAAGCTGCCGGGTGAACAGCGTAATGTCTTTCTCGGAGACCGAGCCGCCGCGGCCGAGTCGCTGTTTCTTGACCTCGACGATCTTGATGCCTTGCCGGCGTAGCGTGGCATTGACCTGCGCCTCGCCGGTCGCCTGCATTTCACCCCGGACGGTTTTTCCGGCGCGATCCTGTCCGACCCAGCGGAACGTGAATTCAGAAATCTGCTCTTTGCGTGCGGCAGCGGTCGCCATGCGGGCCTCCAAAATCTCTCAATGAACCAATAGGTTACGAGCAGTTATTGATGGAATAATGCCCTTCCCGCGGACCTTTGTAAAGGCTGGATTGCACGCTTTCCCGCCGCTCTACGGCGGGGTGGGGGCGAAAACCCTCACACTTTTTATGACCCTATCCTGAGTCTGGACGATTTCCAGGGGATAACCGGCAATGCGAACGCTGGTATTGGGCTCCGGTATGTCCGCAGATGCTCCAGAATCAGGCCGTTCAGGGTCTTGGGGCCTTCCAGCGGGAAATGGAAGCCGAGCTTGCGGTTGAGTTCCCGCAACAATGTGCTGCCTTCGATCACATAGCTGCCGTCGGGCTGCGGGTGCAGGCCCCGGGCCATCAGCGGCGATTGCGTGGTGAATTCACCGATGATTTCCTCGAGGATGTCCTCCAGGGTCACCAGCCCCATGATTTCACCGTACTCATCGACGACCAGGCTGACCCGGTCCTCGTGTTCCTGAAAATTCTGGATTTGCGACAGCAACGGGGTCGAGGACGGGACGAAATAGGGTTCACGTATCGTCTCCTGCAGCGTTTCCCGGGTAAGTTCGTCGCGCTGGATCAGCGTTAATGCATGGCGCACGCGCAATATGCCGATGACGTTGTCCAGACGATCCTGGTAGACCACGATGCGGCGGTGATGCGCGGTAGAAATCTGTTGCGCCAGCTCTTCGATCGGCAGGTCCAGGTTTATGCCTTCAAGCTGGTTGCGCGGGATCATCACGTCGTCGACCGTATTGGCACCGATTTCCAGCAGATTCAGCAGCACGGACGCGTGCTTTTTCGGCAGCACATTGGAAGACTCGAGCACGATGGTGCGGATTTCGTCGACCGACAGCGGTTGCGGTCCCGACTCCTGGGGCTGCATCCGCAGCATGCGCAGTGCAAGGCCGAGCAGGGCGTCTGTGGATACCGTGAGCAGATGGACGAACGGTGCGGTGACGAAAGCCAGTGCGCGCATCGGCCACGAAACGATTCTGGAAATATTCTCTGCGCTGTGCTGGCCCAGCCGCTTCGGCACGATTTCGCCAACTACTATGGAAACGTAGGTGACACCGACTACCACGATTGCCGTGGCGACGATATTGCTCAGCTTGTGCTCCATGCCCTGTGTTTGCAGCCATGCCGCGAACGGTTCGGCCAGGATGGCTTCGCCGACGATG
>JAOUIN010000101.1 GCA_029883965.1 Betaproteobacteria bacterium | reverse complement strand
TCCGCGGCACGCCGGCCGTGTATCTTGCCAATGGGCAGCAGGTCGGCGGATACCTGCCCGCCGACAAGCTGGAGCAGGCGCTGGCTGCGGTGAAATAAACCGCGCAGCGTCGCAACGGCGTCCGGATCACCCATCGCTGCGATGGCCATGCCCGAACGCATATCGGGGCAGCGCGTGTACGCACGGCGCCTGCTGATTGCGCTGACGGTTTCGCTGCTGTTTCATTTTCTGATCGTCAGCGGTTCGCGTGGACCAGCGGGTCCGCGATCCGGGGGTCCGGCGCCGGCGTTGCAGGTGCGATTTCAGGTACCGGATATTCCGGTTGCGGATCTTCCCGGGAATCCGCAACCGACCGCCTTTCCGCAGACAGCGCCGGCGGCTGTGCAAACCGGCCATAAGGGTCGGCCGGCGACGACGGAGTCCGGCGATGCCGCGGAGATGCCGCGCGAAACACGCGCGGCTGCGCATGGATCAGAGCCCCGCTTCTACCTGGCGCGCGAACTCGATCGTTATCCTGTACCGCTGATGCCCGTCGTGCCGGGCCGCCAGCGTGACGGGATCGCCGGCAGCGTCCGTTTGTGGGTCAGCATCGATCATGTCGGGCGGGTGGTCGACGTTGCCGTTGCGGATGGCGATCCTGCCGGCATCCATGAACAGTCTGCGCGGGACCTGATGCTGGCGACACGATTTGACCCGGCACGGAAGGACGGCCGGTCCGTGAAAAGCCGCCTGCTGCTGATGCTGGAATTCGGCTCGTGAATCGCACGGTGACATAAGCCGAAAGGATCTGATTCTGCATTGCCGTGTTCGACCCGAATCTGCCGCAGACGGATTTCTTGCCGGCATGAACAGCAGCGGCGCAGGCATTTAACAGCGCGGCTTTAGAGTAAAATCAGCGTTCCCCATACACGTATAAGGTGCGAGTTGGCATGAGCATTGCAGCCGTCATTTTGAAGTTTGCGGATAGTTCTGCTGCCGGCGCGGCAGTGAACTAAACGTAGCCGGCGATGCGTTTGCGCGTACTGGGGTGTTCGGGAGCGATCGGCGGCCCCCAACATCGCACGACTTCATTCCTGGTCGATCAGGATATTCTGATAGACGCCGGCACCGGCGTCGGCGAGCTCTCGCTCGCGGAACTGACGCTGATCGACCATATCTTCGTGACCCACTCGCATCTTGATCATGTCGATTCGATTGCATTTTTTCTCGACGCGGTGGGCGCGTTGCGGCCCAAGCCGGTTACGGTATATGCCACCGGTCCGACCATCGCAATCCTGAAGAAAAATCTGTTTAACTGGGACATCTGGCCGGATTTCACGGTGATACCGACGCCGGAAGAGCCGTTCATGCGGTATCAGGAGATCGACGTCGGCAGCATCATTGAAATCGGTGGCCGGAAGATCACGGCCCTGCCGGCGGTACATACGGTCCCGGCTGTCGGTTACTGGCTGGACAGCGGCAAAGGCAGTCTGGTGTTCAGCGGTGATACCGGCCCCAACGACGGGCTGTGGGAGATCGTGAATCGCGTCGAGAATCTGAAATATCTGATCATCGAGACTGCCTTTTCCGACAAGGATCGCAAGCTGGCCGAATTGGCCAAGCACCTTTGCCCATCGATGCTGGGTGAGGAGCTGGCCAAATTCGAGCGTCAGGCCGAGGTTTACATTACCCATCTCAAACCGAGTGAAATCGAGCTGACCATGCAGGAAATAGAGGAACTGCCCACGAGCGTGGTGCCGCGGTTGTTGCAGAACAATCACCGGTTTGATTTTTGAGCGCCGTTTGCCCGGGTGCAAACGCGCTTGCGCGCCACGCGCGCAAGACGGAAAATCCCTCCGGGGATGGCCCCGGGGCGACCGACGCGGATTGATTCCATCCAAATGAAAAAAGAGGTACCAGTAGACCGGCTTGAATTCGGCGTGTTTATTGCCGAACTGGATCGCCCGTGGACGGAAACCCCGTTTATGTACCAGGGGTTTGTGCTCAGCAATGAAAAACAGCTGGAAGCGCTGAAGAAGCACTGCAAGACGGTCTTCATCGACCTCGACAAGGGGCCGGATCTGCCGGAGCGCAGCGACTTGCTGGCCGGCGATAGCGACAAACCGGCGGCGCCGAAAATTCCGGCACCGCTGGGCCCCAGTGTGCTGACGTCCATCAAGCACAAGGTGACCTACCGCGAAAAGGCCACCGTCGATGAAGAGTTGCCGGTGGCGCGGACCGCATTGCGCAAGACCGAAGTCCTGTTGAAGGACATCATGGGCACGGTGCAAGCGGGCAAGGCGCTCGATGCGCCCCGCGTGAAAGAGGCCGTAACGAGCATGGCCGACAGCGTTGTGCGCAACCCGGATGCAATGATGCTGCTGGCCAAGCTCAAGGAGAAGGGCGGGCACACCCTGGACCGTGCTTTTGGTGTGTCCATCTATATGCTCACGTTCGGCCGTTTCCTCGAGCTGCCGCGTGAGCAACTCGATCTGCTGGGCATGGTCGGGTTGCTGCAGGATGTCGGCATGACCGCGGTTCCCGAAGAGGTCGTGACGAAGAAAGGGCCGTTGACCAAAGTCGAGCAGGCGGTGTGCCGCAGCCACATCACGCATACGGTGGACATCCTGAAGCAAACGCCCGGACTGCCGCCTGAACTCGCCGAGCTTGCCGCCCTGCATCATGAACGCTACGACGGCAGCGGCTATGCCAAGGGACTGAAGGGGCCGGAACTCGGGTTGTTCGTGTCGATCGCGGGGCTGGTCGACACCTTCGATGCGATGATCCATACACGAACCTACGCCGAAGTGTATTCGCCGTCGAACGCGCTGAATTATCTTTACAGCATGCGCAATACGCTGTTTGACGGGCCCATGGTCGAGCAGTTTGTCCAGTGCATCGGTATTTTCCCGGTGGGCTCGCTGGTCGAGTTGAATTCAGGTGAAGTCGGGATTGTGATTGCGCAGAACATGGTGCGGCGGCTGTTGCCGCGGGTGATGGTGGTGCTGGATGCCAAAGGGAATCCGCTGCGACCACAAGTCATACTGGATCTTGCGCAGGAGCCGAAGGCGTCACCGGGCGTGCCATATCGCATCAAACGCACCTTGGAGCAGGGTAGTGTCCCCATCGATCCCGCAGAATTCTTCCTCTGACGAAACCGTAGCCGCAGAACAGGGCGTCGAACTGGGCGCGCTTACGGCGCGCCTGGCCGAGGAGTTCGGTGCTGATGCGGCTGCACTGACGCAGGTCGCAACGGTGTTCCGGGATGTGCGTGAACGCGCGCCGGATCTTTTCCTTCCCGCGGCGGGTGCTCTGGACGCGGCGTTCATCGCCGCCGGAGAGACCGGCGGCGGAGATACGGCACCCATCACGGCCGCCTTGGGTGAGTGGGCGCTCGACGCCGAGAGTGAGCCGCTGGAACGCATGCGGCGCGACTGCCAGCGGTTTCAGAGTGCAATGACCCGCGGCGCGATGCGTCTGTACGCAGCGGATCCGGAACGCTGCACTGACAGCCTGCTGGCGTTGCAGCGGTTCAATTTTCTGCAAATGGCCCTGCTCGCTTCACTTGCGGCACGCGGTCAGGACGCGGGCGGCGTGGTGCGCACGCTGCCGACGCCGGAATATGCCGCGTTCATGGAAATTTTCCGGAACGTCATTGACGCACACCAGCAGGAAGGCAAGTCACTCGGGCTGCTGGTGCTGCAGATCGGCAAGGTCGAGCAGATCGACCGGCAGCTCGGATTGCAGAAAGGCGAGGCCTTCATGCTGCGGGTGACGCGGCGCATGCGCGAGGGCGTGCTGCGCAAGCAGGACCAGCTCGGCAGGGTCAGCCGGGATCAGTTTGCCTGCCTGCTGCCCCGCATCGCCGGTGAGGGTGTGGCAATACTCGCCGCCAGCAAGATTCTCGGAGTCCTGGAAACGACCATCCCGATCGGTGACCGTGATTTTGATGTCGACGCAGTGGTCGGGATCGCGGTTTACCCGGATCATGGGAATGACCCGCAGGCCCTGGTGCGCAACGCCAAGCTCGCCGCGCGCGCGGCGCGGAGCGCCAGCGGACGCATGGCCGTTTACCAAGCGTCGCATGGCGAGAACGAAGATCGCCAGATGCTGTATGAGACCCGCCTGCGCCATGCGCTGGAGGGAAACACGCTGGAGCTCGGCTTTGAGCCGCAGCTCGATGCGAAGTCCGGACGTATCGGCGGGCTGGAGTGCGTCCTGCGGTGGACCGACGACGAGCTTGGCGATGTGCCCGAAGCGCAGGCGCTGGCAACCGCGGAAACTGCGGGTCTGTTGCGTGAACTGACATCGTGGATTTTCAACAACGCATTGCGTCAGAGTGCCGAGTTTGCAGGCGCCGGTCTGGAGTGCAAGCTCGGTCTGAAGGTACTGGCCAGCGGTCTGCTGCAGCCGGACTTCACCAACTTTGTCGATCGCGCGCTGCGCACCTGGGGCGTGCCGCCGGGTCGTGTGGTGATCGGCATACATGAATCCGCGATTGCCGGGAGCCTCGAACGGGTCAGGGACACGCTGACAAGGTTGAAACGCCTCGGATTGCGCCTGGGTATCGACGGTTTCGGGACAGGATCGTCTTCGCTCAGCAATCTGGCGCAGCTGCCGTTTGATGAACTGAAACTGAGCGCAAGCTTCGTCGCCGATATGCAACGCACGGCTTTGCACGGGAAGATGGTGCGCACGCTGGTCCGTCTGGCGCGGGATCTTGGTTTGCATGTTACGGCCGAAGGCGTGGAAGACGGTGAAACCGTGGTGGCGTTGCTGGCGCTCGGATGTGAGCGCGTACAGGGCAAACACGTCAGCCAGCCTCTGACTGCGAAGGAAATACTGGTTTTTGAAAAAAGCGGTTCCGGACTGGCCAAACTCCGGCTCTCCGATCTCTGATCTGACCAGCCGCCAGGGAGGCGGACATGGAAATCAATTTTGAGATTATCCGCGGCATACTGGAGCGCCGTCTCCAGCAGGAGGATATCGAGCGGTTGCTGGGCGGTTTGTCGGATGCGGAGAAGACCCAGCTGCTGATCCGCATCACCGAACTCGTGCGCCGTACCACGGCGCTGGTGGATGTTGCCAACAGGGTTTCGGATACGCTTTCCCTCGATGTCCTGTTTCCGCGCCTGATGGAAGTTGTGACCGAAACGCTCAATGCGGAACGCAGTTCGCTGTTCCTGCACGATGCTGAGACCGGCGAATTGTTCTCGCGTGTCATGCAGGGCAATGCCATCGGTGAGGTGCGTTTTCCGGCCGATCAGGGAATTGCCGGCTCTGTCTTCACCGCCGGTCAGAGCGAAATCATTGCCGATGCCTATGCCGATGCGCGTTTCAATCGCAGCGTTGATACGGAAACCGGCTACCGGACGCGAAACATCCTTTGTGTCCCCATCCGCAACAAGGCGTTGCAGGTCATCGGTGTTACCCAGGCGCTGAACAAGCGCGACGGGAATTTTGACGCCGAAGACCGGCGATTGCTCGAAGCGTTGTCGTCCCAGGCTGCGGCAGCGCTTGAGAACGCGCAAATGTTCGAAAAGGTGGAGCGTTCGCAACGCGAGGAAGCCCTGTTGCTGGATGTGGTCAGCTCGATCACTTCCGAGATCATGCTGGAGCCGTTGCTGCAGAAAATTCTGGCTGCCGCGACCCAGCTTCTGGGAGCTGACCGGGGATCATTGTTTCTGCATGACGCCTCGAGCAAGGAACTTTGGTCCCGCGTGGCCGGCGGCGAGGGGTCCGGTGAGATCCGTTTTCCGGCCACCGCAGGCATTGCCGGCGAATGTTTTACGAAGGCTGTATGCATCAATATCGACGATGCTTACCTCGACCCAAGATTCAATCCCGATGTGGACAAGGGCACGGGCTATCGCACACGCAACATCCTGTGCATGCCGATCTCAACCAGAGGCGGCAACAAGGTCGGCGTCATGGAGATACTTAACAAGAAGGACGGGCCGTTCACGTTGAATGACCAGCAGCGATTGGCGGCACTGTGCGCGCAGGCGGCGGTATCCATCGAAAATGCACAGTTGTTCGAGGATGTCAGCAATTCGCGAAACTATAACGAGGGCATCCTGCGCAGCATGAGCAACGGCGTCATTACGCTGAATGCCGAGAACATTGTCAGCAAGATAAACCAGTCGGCATTGCGCATATTGCGGCGCTCGGAAGAGGAAACAGTCAACAGGGGGCTCGACGAGATTTTCGATGCACCCAACAGCTGGGTGACCAACAGCCTGGAAAAAGTGGCCCGCACCGGCAGAACCGACAGCACCATTGATTCCGACCTGGTTCTTGACGGTAAAACCGCGGTGTCTGTGAACATGACTGCCGTGCCGCTGCGGGACACGCGCGACGAACGGATCGGCTCGATGCTGATCATCGAGGACATTACGCGGGAAAAACGCCTGCGCAACACGATGTCGCGTTATATGAGCAAGGCGGTCATGGATGAACTGCTCGAAGGTGGCGATGCGGCGCTGAACGGCGCGAATCGCGAGGTGAGCGTGCTGTTCTCGGACATACGCGGTTTTACGTCGATGTCGGAGCGACTGGGTGCGCGCGATACCGTGGCGATGCTCAACGATTACTTTACCGACATGGTTGATATCGTGTTTGCCCACAACGGCATACTCGACAAATACATTGGTGACATGATCATGGCGGTATTCGGATCGGTGCGGGCGACGCGGAGCGATGCAGCGAACGCCGTGACCGTCGGCAGCCGGATGATGGTGGCGTTGCAGGAATTAAACCGGCGTCGTGCGCGAGGCGGGCGCGAGCCGATACGGATCGGCATCGGTATCAGCACCGGTGATGTGGTTGCCGGCAGCATCGGCTCGCCCAAGCGGCTGGAATACACGGTGATCGGCGACCGGGTCAATCTGGCGGAGCGGCTGCAGAATGCAAACAAGTATTACGGTACCAGCATACTGATCTGCCAGACAACCGCGACGCGGTTGCGCAGTCCCGTGCGCATGCGGGAGCTGGACTTGATCCGTGTGCGCGGCATGCAGGCCCCGGTGGCTATTTGCGAAGTGCTGGACCATCACACCGCCGACAGTTTTCCGCATGCCGACGAGGTTATTTTCGCGTTTGCCGAAGCGGTTGCACATTACCGCAACCGGTCCTGGAACCGAGCGTCGACGCTGTTCAACAAGATCCTTGTGGCCTGCCCCGGAGACCGGCCGTCGCAGCTTTATCGGGAGCGTTGCGAGATTTACAGCCGCAATCCGCCGCCCGAAAATTGGGATGGCGTCTGGACTTTGCCGGTCGAGTAGCGGGCCTGCCCAGATGCGGGCGCCGCGCCGCGGGAGGTATGCGCGGGATTGCCTAGCATTCAAGGGGTAAAAATTACAATAAAAACAATATGTTATATCGATACTTAATGAGTGGGCGCTTGCATTGTGCAGCCCGGTTGTTGCCTATCCCGGGCCGTTCACGGGATATCCCGAGGGTAGCAACAGCCACATCCGCAAGGTCTGCTTCATGCGCCCGGCCTCGCGCCCGGCATCATCACCGTAACCCCAGAAAAAATCGGCACGCACTGCGCCGCGGATGGCAGTGCCGGTGTCCTGGGCGAGCATCAGCTGGTTGAGCGGTTTCGCACTGAGCGGCCAGGTCGTGGCCAGAAATACCGGTGCACCCAGCGGAACATAGCGCGGATCAACGGCGATTGAACGGCGTGCCGTCAGCGGCACACCCAGCGCACCAAGCGGACCGCTGAGCCCTGCCGGCAATTCGCGGAAAAATATGTAGCGTGGATTGTGATCCAGGACCTCGCGCAGTTTGGCCGGATTCTGCTGTGCCCAGGCCTTGATGCCCTGCATGGAGGCGCGCTCCGCGGGCAATTCACCGCGGTCGATCAGGAGGCGTCCGATTGAACGATAAGGGTGACCGTTGTGATCGGCGAAACCCACACGCACGATGTTGCCGTCGTCGAGCTCGATCCGGCCAGAGCCCTGGATCTGCAGAAAGAACAGTTCAACCGGGTCATTCACCCAGACGATTTCCCTGCCGCGAACCTGCGCGGCACCGGCCTCGATCTGCGCGCGATCGTAATAAGGCACGATGCGTTTGCCTTCGAGCCGCGCGCGAGGCCGCG
>JAOUIN010000003.1 GCA_029883965.1 Betaproteobacteria bacterium | reverse complement strand
CGGCTGACTCCAGCGCATCGGGAGCATGCCCGTAATATTCGCGCGCGAGCCCTTCATACGAGAATTCATCAGCGCCGCAACACTGCCACAGGAAATCAACGTCAATGGCATCAGCCTGCGCCTGCGCCTCGTTCATGAACACCGTGTGTGCAGGCGCCTCGAACCGCAACAGCACGGCCGCGGCCTTCACCTTGGAACGTTTGCCGTGGGGCGCCTCAACCTGCAGCGATGTGTCGTTGTCGGCAAGTACGGCGCCGACCTTGAACTCGCCGTTTTCTTCGTAAAAAACATTCATCAGGGGGATAAACCGGAGGCCTCGCGCGAGTTCGTCGCGCACATCAGCAGAGGCGGTGGATTATACGCGCCCGCGCTGCCAGAACGTGATTACCGCGTCGAGATGACGGTCAAAGTCGCCGAAACCGTGATCACTGCCTTCGACGATGATCTGCTCACAACCGGTATAGCGACGCACGCCGGCACGATAATCGAGGACCTCGTCACCGGTGGCGGTGATCAGCAGATAACGCCCGGGCGTGACGTGATCGACTTCCAGTTCACGCAATTCGTCCAGGTGCCCGACAGTGAACTCATACTCCTCGCCCGTGTACAGATTTTGCTGCGGCCCGAGCGCCGGTACCAGCAGTTCATACGGACGCACCGCGGGATTTACTAGGACTGCACGCACGCCCAGGTTCTCGACCAGCCAGGTGGCGTAGTAGCCGCCCAGTGACGAGCCGACCAGGGTCACGGATGGCGCAGGATATGCCGCAACCAGCTCGCGCAACAGCGCCATTGCCTGCGCCGGACGGTGTGGCAACGCCGGACAGGCGTAGTGCTGCGCCAGGCCCAGACTGGTCATGCGTTGGCGCAACAGTGCCGCTTTGTACGACAGCGCCGAACTGTTGAAACCGTGCACGTAAATCAGCACCGGATGCGTTCGCTTCCGCGGTTCCAGGGCTGCGGATCAGCCGGCGATGCGGCGCGCCAGCGCCAGCAACAGCAGGTCTTCACCGCGAGCTGCAATCAACGAGATCCCCAGCGGACAGCCCTGCACCGTCGCCAGCGGCAGGCTGACCTGCGGCAGCCCGGCGAGGCTGGCGATGCACAACAGGCTCATCATCCTCGCGCGAAAATCATCCGGTGCTGCCGCCGATGCATCGCGCAACGGCGCGATGTCCGGCACCGTGGGCAACACCAGCACCGCGCGGTCGGCAAGCAGCGCATCCATGCGATCTCGCACCACGGCGCGTGCTTCCTGAGCCTGGGCAATCTCCCGCTCGCCGATCGTTTTTGTCCATTGCATGCGGTCGCGCACGCCGGGACCCATCTTCGGCTGCACGCGATCGACCCACGCGCCCAACTGCGATCTGACTTCTGCGCCCTGCAGGATACGGAAGGTCTCAAACCATTGCGGCAAGCCTTCCGCACTGACCCTCACCGCTTGCGGTGCGCCCAGCGCCTTGCCCACGCGTGCCAGCGCCGGCTGCAATGCCGCCATGGCCCCGGGTGCGGTCAGCGCCAGCGCGTCGTCCGCCAACAGCACCCGGCCATGCGCGCCGGCTGATGCGGCGCCGAGCAGGACCTGCCCCACGCGTTCGAGCAAAGCTGCGTCACGCGCGAACCAGCCCGCGGTATCGAAGCTCGGCGCCAGAGCACAGGCACCATCGAGCGAAACCCGGCCATGCGTAGGGCGTATGCCGTATAGACCGCAGAAACTCGCGGGGGCACGCACTGATCCGCCGGTGTCACTGCCCAGCGCAAAATCGACCAGGTTTCCGGCTACCGCAGCAGCGGAGCCGCTGGACGAACCCCCGGGTATGCGTCCCGGCGCGGCGACGTTCTCCGGCGTTCCGTAGTGCACGTTCTCTCCGGTCAGGCTGTAAGTCAGCTCGTCCGTATGCGTTTTGCCGATCATGTCCGCGCCGGCAGCGAGCAGGCTGTCGACAGCGGGTGCGGTGCGCGCCGCCGCCGGATGCGTGGCCAGCCAGTCGGGATTGCCGAATCCGGTCTTGTGGCCGGCGATGTCGTAAATGTCCTTGACGCCGAAGGTCAGGCCCGCAAGCGGGCCCTTACCCGAGCCGGTCACGGCCACATGTGTGTGCCGGCAGAAGGCCCCCAGTGCGTCGTCCGGAATTGCCGCCATCAGGCACTGCCGAGACGATCGAGCAGCTTTTCGTGGACGCCGCCGAAGCCGCCGTTGCTCATGATCAGCACATGGTCACCGCTGCGCGCGTCCGCGGCGACCGTCGCGACGAGATGGTTCAGATCCGCATGCACCGATGCCTTGTCGTTCAGCGGCGCCAGAGCCGCCGCCGCGTCCCAGTTCAGTCCGCCGCTGTAGCAGTAAACCTGGTCGGCATCCTTCAGGCTGTCCGGCAGCGCCGCTTTCATGACACCGAGTTTCATGGTGTTCGACCGCGGTTCCACGACCGCGAGTATGCGTGCGCGCCCGGCCTTGCGGCGCAATCCGGCCAGCGTCGTGGCAATCGCCGTCGGATGATGTGCGAAATCATCGTAAACGGTGATGCCATTGACGACGCCGCGCGTTTCCATGCGGCGTTTGACGCCGCGAAACTGACTCAGCGCATCCACAGCCCCTGCGGCGGGAACGCCTGCATGGCGCGCAGCCGCGATTGCAGCAAGCGCATTCATGCGATTATGCTCCCCGAGCAGATCCCACATGACACGGCCGCGTCCTGCACCCTCGTGCGATACGTCGAAGGCGCCTTTGTCATCAGGCAATCCTGCCTGCCACGCGCCGTTGCCGCCAAAACGTTCCACCGGTGTCCACGCGCCGCGCGCGAGCACACGTTCAAGTGCGGCATCGCCGCCGTGCGCGACAATCAGGCCGTTGCCCGGGACGATACGCACGAGATGATGAAACTGCGTTTCTATCGCGGCGAGATCCGGAAATATGTCGGCATGATCGTATTCGAGATTGTTCAATACCAGCGTTCTCGGCGCGTAATGCACGAATTTCGAACGCTTGTCGAAAAATGCCGTGTCGTATTCATCGGCCTCGATGACGAAAAAAGGCGTGTCGGTCAGCCGTGCGGAAACATCAAAATTCTGCGGCACACCGCCGATCAGAAATCCGGGATTGAGTCCGGCATGTTCGAGTATCCACGCCAGCATCGCACTGGTCGTGGTCTTGCCGTGGGTTCCGGCCACGGCCAGCACCCATCTGCCCTGCAGCACATGCTCGCGCAGCCACTGCGGACCCGAAACATGCGGCAGGCCGCGATTGAGTATGGCTTCCATCAGCGGATTGCCGCGAGTGATCACGTTGCCGACGACGTACATGTCGGGGTTCAAATCGACCTGATCCGGATCGTAGCCGTTGACCAGTTCGATGCCCTGCGCCGCAAGCTGGGTACTCATCGGCGGATAGACATTGGCATCACAACCCGTGACCTTGTGACCGGCCGCTCGCGCAAGTACGGCAAGTCCGCCCATGAAAGTACCGCAAACACCAAGGATGTGTATGTGCATTTTTAAACCCTGATTGACGGGGCGGATGATACGCGATTCCCATCGCCGTCCTTCGGTACTGCAACGGCAATGTCGGGACTTGAGCCCACATCCGCGACGGGGGTCAGACCGAGCACCGCCTGACGCAGGAATGTGCCGTTATTATAATCGCCCGATGCCGCCGCGACTGCCGTTGGGCGCGCAATGGCACAGATTGCCGCCGGATTATCGTTCGGGTTTACGTTGCTGTACGGCTGGCCCTCGCCGGCCCCGCGCCTGACTCCAGCGCCAGTTCGCGGCGGATATCCTCGTAGCGCGTATGCAGGTCCGCGGAATCACGGCCGCCCAGATTCAGCACGGCATAACGGTGACTGCCCAGCCACTTCATCTCGCGCGCAAGGCCGGCGCCGCGCTTCAGGTACAGCATCAGCCTGGCATCCGGATAACGCTGATGGATTGCCGCAATCTGCTCGTCACTGGGGACGTGCTCCGGACCGCGACCGTCGAAGCGGCGGAAAACAAAACTCGCCGCAGCGCGGAACTCGCCCGCTCCCCGATCCGGCCGCGGCGCATTTCCGACCGCGAGGTCCAGCAACATGCCATAGGGATCGCAGCCGTCAACGCGCCGGTAGAGATTGGCGATCTGCGATGCCATTCTCGGATTGATCTCAACAATGTGGATCGCGCCGGTTTCGGCATTGAGAATCAGTTCCAGATTGAAAAACCCGTAGCCATAGTCCATGCCGGCCAGCAGCTTCTCGGTCAGCGCAATCATGCGCTGCTGCACCTCGGGTTCCAGCCGTGACGGGTATTCGAAGCGCATGAATGCCTGGGTGCCGGGATACATCACCTCATCGACAATACCCAGCACCGTCACCCGGCCATTGTGTACATACCCGTCAATGTTGAACTGCTTACCGTCGAGCAATTCCTCGGCGATCATGGTCTGCGCACCGATCGTGAACGGCGTATACACGCGCATCAGATCATCAAAAGGCTGCACCAGTTTGCGCAGAATCAGCTGTTCCAGCGGCGAGAAATCCATCAGCGCACGCAATTGCGCGAGATTCTCCACACGCCGCGCAAGTACTGAATAAGTTGCCTTGACGGGCTTGACGAAGCACGGAAATCCGAGCTGCGGCGGCCGGAAAGTGCCGCCGCCGTAAGGCAAGGCCTCAAACCGCGGCACCGCTTCGGGCACGATACGCTGCTGCACGCAGCGCGAGTAATACTTGTGCTGGGCGGCGATGATGGTCGCAGGGTCCGGGCCGGGCAACCCCAGGCGATGCGCCAGTGCCGCAGCGATCAGCGTGCCGAAATGTTCATTGTTGCTGACGACGCCGTCGATGCGCCCGCGGTATTTGCGCGCTAGCCGGTCTACGTACCGGCGCGCATCAAACGTCAGCAGCCGGGCGTTGCCGGGAAACCGGAAAAGATCAAAGCCTTCGTAATAAAACCGGTAGCCGGACCGGTAACGCGGGTGATCGAGCTCGATCCGGTCCCAGTCCTTGGGGAACAGCACCAGTATGTTTTTCTCAGTCACTGCAGCCTTTCTGCGTCGTGCATCTGATCCTTGTCGGCTGCATTGCCGATATCCTTACAACACCATTGCGTACGATTCTATTCCGCATGACCACCGGTCAGATGTCCCCAGGCAATGTAACCGGTGCCGAACAGCGTACTGTCGACCCGGAGATCTGCTACCGCGCGCGCCAGCAGATCCCAGGGAGCGTCCAGTCCTTCGAACCGGTCGTAACATCCACGCGACTTGAACCGGCGATACAGCCGGAACGGATCCAGCCATCGCGGCGGATGCTTGATGCCGGCGGCAGCGATACGGGCGCCGGGTCGCAGCTGGCGGAAAATATTGGCCAGCGCCGCCGGTGAGCGCAGCACGTCATGCGTGTAATTGAACAGCACGGCATCGGCGACGTGCGGCAACACCACGGTTTCCAGATCGGCTTCGATCAGCGTCACGTTCCGCCAGCCAGCTGCGGTACAGCGCGCACGGGCCAGCGCCAGCATGTCCGGACTCGCTTCGACCCCGATCACGCTGCCCGCAGGGCCCGTGCGGTCGAGCAGCAGCGGAAAACTCAGTCCGGTACCACAGCCGGCGTCGAGTACCGCATCGCCGGGCTGCAGCACGAGATGATCGATGGTGCGGCGGCGCAGAGCCATCGTGCGCGCAGCGCTGGCATCATAACCGGATGCGTTCCGGCGATAAAAAACATTGGCGCGTTCCTGCGTCATAGTCTGGAATAATAACCGCATGCAATACCCGTCGCCGGATCAACGCCGGAACTGTCAGCATGTCCGATAACTCTGCCAGCCTGCACCACATCGTTGTCGTCGGCGGCGGCGCCGGCGGGCTTGAACTCGCAACGCGTCTGGGTGACAGCGTCGGCCGCCGCGGGCAGGCTCAGGTGACGCTGATCGACCGTTCGCGTACGCATCTGTGGAAACCGCTGCTGCACGAGGTCGCCGCCGGCAGCATGGATGTGGATCAGCACATGCTCGATTATCTGGCGCAGGCGCGGTGGCATCATTTCCGTTTCCGCCTGGGCAGCATGTCCGGTCTGGACCGAGAACGCCGCGTGGTACGTGTCGCACCGACATACGATGAGGATGGCCGGTTACTGATCGGCGAGCGCGAGATCCGCTACGACACGCTGGTCATTGCCGTCGGCAGCGGCACCAATGATTTCGGCACACCCGGCGCGCAGGAGCACGCGATCAGCCTCGACACGCCGCCGCAGGCCGAACGCTTCCACAACCGGCTGATCAATGCCTGCATCCGCGCCAATGCGCAGCACGAACCGCTGCGACCGGAACAGCTGCAGGTGGCCATCATCGGCGCCGGCGCCACCGGCGTCGAACTCGCCGCGGAACTGCATCACACCACGCGCGAGCTCGTGGCCTTCGGCCTGGAGCACATCGACGCGGAGCGCGATATCCGCATTACGCTGATCGAGGCGGGCCCGCGCGTGCTGCCGGCGCTGCCCGAACGTCTGTCAAAGTCGACCGAAGAACTGCTGGCGAAACTGCAGGTGCAGGTGCTGACGGGTGCGCGCGTCACCGCCGTCGAACACGACGGCGTTCGGATTGCCGACGGACGCAAAGTGCCCGCCGAACTGACGGTATGGGCCGCAGGCATCAAGGCACCCGATTTCCTCAAGGACATCGCGGGACTGGAAACCAACCGGCTGAACCAGCTGGTGGTCACGCCCGAACTCCGCGTGACCCGCGACTCCGACATTTTTGCGATGGGCGATTGCGCCGCCTGCGCCTGGCCCGGTCGCGAACACAATGTGCCGCCGCGCGCGCAGGCCGCACACCAGCAGGCGACTCTGCTGGCGTCGACGCTGCGCCGCCGGCTTGCCGGCAAGCCGGCGCGTGCGTTTGTCTATCGCGATTTCGGTTCGCTGGTGTCGCTGGGGGAATATTCGACCGTCGGCAGCCTGATGGGCGCGCTGATCGGCGGCAGCCTGTTCATCGAGGGTCTGTTTGCCCGCATGATGTATGTGTCGCTCTACCGCATGCATCTCTACGCGCTGCACGGGTTTGCCAAAGTGTTCTTTGACACGCTGGCACGGCTGATCACGCGACGCACCGAGCCGCGGGTGAAGCTGCACTAAAATATCAATAAAATCAACAAGTTATAATATAACGTCGGCCATGCCTGCGGAGCGCGTGCCGGGCAGCGGCTGATTATCGGTGGCGTGATAGGTGAACACCGCTGAAAACTTGGTGCGCGTGCTGCGATTGCTGCTCGCCGCATGAAACAGCCGGCAGTGAAAAAACAGTACATCACCCGGATCGAGTTCCACGCTCACCTGCGCCTGCAGCAATGCCGCATTCGCAGTTACATCGGTACGCAGGAATTGCGCAGCATCCAGCCGGTCTGCATCAAACGTCATCACGTGCGTGCCCGGCAGCACCAGCAGGCAGCCGTTTTCCGGCCGCTCCTCGCCCAGCGCCAGCCACACGGATACCAGTTCGGGCCGTTGGTACGACCAGTAGCGGATATCGCGATGCCAGCTCGTCAGACTGCTGTAGCGCGGATCCTTGGTCATCACGCAGTTATGGTGTGCCTGCGATAACGCAATCTGCGGACCCAGCAGCTGGCGCAGCCGCGATACGATCGGCGCCGCGGTGGCCCAGTCACGAAAAACCGCATCGCGGGCATAAGCCTGCAGCAGGCGGCGCACTGTCCGCCCACCCGGCGCGTCGCGCGATTCGGGTGAGCCCGGATACTGCGTGTCGGCCTCGTACTCGACAGGCCCGGCGGCGTTGTCCAGATCGCGCGCGGCAACCTCGAGCATGCGGGCACGCGCGGGCGCGGGCACGAGACCACGCACGATCTGGTAGCCGTCGCGCGCGAAGTGCGCAATTTCGGCTGCGGAAAACCCGCTATTCATGGCGGTCACGGCGTTTGCTGAACACCCACAAATGAAACGCCAGCGCACTGAGCACCAGCGTCACCAGAGAATATACGGGATCCAGTTCGCCCGCAGCAAACACCGACTCGGTACGGTACACCGAGTCCTCGTAATTGATGACCAGCGCCAGCAGCAGATTATTGCCGGCGTGCGCGCCGATCGCGAGCTCGAGACGGCCATCACGCAAGGCCACGCTCGCCAGGAACAGCCCCATGACAAAATAATTCGCCGCCATGATGACTGCGCCGTACGCGGCGATTTCCGGGTTGAACAGATGCGGCAGTGTAAAAGCCGCCGCGCTCACGACGGCGAGCCCCGCCGGATGGCGCAGCAGTCGTCCCAGTGCCTGCAGCAGGTAGCCGCGAAACACCAGCTCTTCGGCGGCGCACTGCAGCGGCGTCAGCAACAGCGCGGCGACCACAAACGGCAGCCAGGCCTGCAGATTCAGGCTCCAGGCATATCGCCCCGGATACAGCAGATGCTCCGCCACGGCACAGACCGCGGCGAGAGCTGTCCACACCGCTGCGCCTTCGAACATGCGCCGCCAGTCGAGGCGCGACCGCGGCGTCACCAGCGTGCGCCAGCTGCGGCCATGCAGAACGACGGTCACGGCGACAACGCCGACCAGCAGCGTCAGCACGCTGGCATTGATCGCCACGAACTCGTTGACGCTGCCGAACAACGCGGCATCCATCGTCACCGTATAGGCGTATCCGCCGCCGATCAGCCAGCCAACCGCGATGAGCAACAGGCCCAGACTGTAACGCCACCAGCCGTTGCGCCCGGCATCAGCGAGCGCAAGGTATTGCGCAGCGGACAAAGTGGACAACTGTGTCAAGCGGGCTCATAACCGAGCACCGGCGCCAGCCAGCGCTCGACGTCCGCAACAGGCATGCCTTTGCGCCGGGCGTAATCGGCGACCTGGTCACGGTCGATCTTGCCCACCGCAAAGTATTGCGACTGCGGGTGCGACAAATAGAATCCGCTGACCGACGACGCCGGCAGCATGGCAAAGGATTCGGTCAGCCGCATGTCGATACGGCCCGCCTGCAGCAGCTCGAACAGTGCGCCCTTCTCGGTATGGTCCGGACACGCCGGATAACCGGGCGCCGGCCGGATGCCGCGGTATTTCTCGGCGATCAGCGCGTCATTGCCCAATGATTCATCGCCGGCATAACCCCAGAACTCACGACGCACGCGCAAATGCAGCAGTTCCGCAAACGCTTCGGCCAGCCGGTCCGCGAGCGCCTTCAGCAGGATCACCGAATAGTCGTCGTGCTGCTTCTCGAACATCGCAATGCGCTTGTCGATACCGAGACCGGCGGTGACAGCAAAAGCGCCGACATAATCCGCAACACCCGACTCCAGCGGCGCAACAAAATCCGCGATGCACTGGTTCTCGCGTCCGCTCGGCTTTTTGTTCTGCTGGCGCAGGTTATGCCAGGTCATCAGCGGCGTCTTGCGTGATTCATCGGCGTAAATCGCAATGTCTTCGTGATCAACACGCGCCGCCGGAAAAAGTCCGAACACGCCGTTGGCGGTCAGCCAGCGGCCCTCAATGATCTGTTTCAGCATCGCCTGTCCGTCGGCAAGCACTTTGCGCGCCTCCTCGCCGACAACCGGGTCCTTGAGTATCGCCGGATACGGCCCCGCCAGATCCCAGGTCTGGAAAAAAGGCGCCCAGTCGATATGGCGGGCGATTTCAGCAAGATCATAGTTCTTCAGCGGCTTCAGCCCGGTCATCCCGGGTTTCGGCGGCGTATAGTTTTTCCAGTCCGTCTGCAGTGCGTTGGCGCGTGCGGCCGCCAGCGGAATCAGTTCCGGCCCCTTCTTGCCCGCATGCTGTTCGCGGATACGCTCGTACTCGGCCTTGACGTCATTCAGGTAACCCTTGCTCTGGTCATCCGACAGCAGACTGGAGCACACGCTGACACTGCGCGACGCGTCCGGCACCCACACCACCGGCCCCTGGTAATGCGGCGCAATTTTCACTGCGGTATGCACGCGCGACGTCGTGGCACCACCGATCAGCAGCGGCAACGTCATGCCCGCGCGCTGCATTTCGCGGGCGTTATGCGCCATCTCTTCCAATGACGGTGTGATCAGTCCGGACAGGCCGATAATGTCAGCCTTTTCCTTTACGGCAACCTCGGCAATCTGTTTCCACGGCACCATGACACCCAGGTTGACCACTTCATAGTTGTTGCACTGGAGCACCACCGCGACGATATTCTTGCCGATGTCATGTACGTCACCCTTGACCGTGGCGAGCACGATCTTGCCCTTGGCGCGGATGTCGCCGGAACGCGCCTTTTCGGCCTCGATGTACGGCACCAGATGCGCCACCGCCTGCTTCATCACTCGCGCCGATTTGACCACCTGGGGCAGGAACATCTTGCCGGCGCCGAACAGGTCGCCGACAACATTCATGCCGTCCATCAGCGGCCCCTCGATGACCTGGATCGGACGCCCGCCTTCGGCCTCGATCTTCTGGCGCATCTCCTCGGTGTCTTCAACAATCCAGTTGGTGATGCCGCGCACCAGTGCATGGGTCAGCCGCTCGCCGACCGGCGCATCGCGCCAGGCCAGATCTTCGACGACAACCTTGCCCTTGCCTTTTACGGTCTCGGCAAACGTCACCATGCGCTCGGCTGCATCGGGCCGGCGGCTGAAAATGATGTCTTCGACGTGCTCGAGCAGTTCCTTCGGAATCTCGTCATAAACGCCGAGCTGTCCGGCGTTGACGATGGCCATGGTCAGTCCGGCCTTGATCGCGTGGTACAGAAACGCGGTATGGATGGCCTCGCGCACCAGATCATTGCCGCGAAACGAGAACGACACATTGGACAGTCCGCCGCTGACCCGCGCATAGCGCAGGTTCTCGCGGATCCAGCGCGTCGCCTCGATGAAATCGATGGCATAGCGGTTGTGTTCCTCGATGCCGGTGGCGATCGCGAATATGTTCGGATCGATGATGATGTCTTCCGGCGCGAAACCGACCTCGTCGACGAGGATGTCGTAGGCCTGCTTCGCAATGCGGATCCGGCGGTCATAGGTATCGGCCTGGCCCTGCTCGTCAAAGGCCATCACGACGACCGCGGCGCCGTAACGCCGCGCCAGCCTCGCCTGCTGTTTGAAGGGCTCTACACCTTCCTTCATGCTGATCGAGTTGACGACGGCCTTGCCCTGCACGCACTTCAGCCCGGCCTCGATGACCTCCCATTTAGACGAGTCAATCATTACCGGAACGCGCGAGATGTCGGGTTCGGACGCGATCAGGTTGAGGAAGGTGGTCATCGCCGCCTTCGAGTCGAGCATGGCCTCATCCATGTTGACGTCGATGATCTGCGCGCCGCTCTCGACCTGCTGGCGCGCGACGGCCACGGCTTCGGCGTAGTTACCGGCGAGGATCAGTTTGGCAAACGCCCGGGAGCCGGTGACATTGGTGCGTTCACCGACATTGACGAACAGCGAATCGTCGCCGATGTTCAGCGGCTCCAGCCCGGACAAGCGGGTTTTCTTCTCGATCTGCGGCACTTTGCGCGGCGGCACACCGCTGACAATCTGCGCCATGGCGCGTATGTGCGCCGGCGTTGTGCCGCAACAGCCGCCGACGATGTTGACGAATCCACTCCTGGCAAAATCGAGGATGAAAGCCGCGGTGTCGTCCGGCAGTTCATCGTAACCGGTCGGCGCCAGCGGATTCGGCAGACCCGCATTCGGATATGCGCATACATAGGTGTCTGCGACCGTGGAAATTTCCTCGATGTAGGGCCGCATCAGCTGTGCCCCCAGCGCGCAATTGAGGCCGATGCTCAGGGGTCGCGAGTGACGCACTGAATTCCAGAACGCCTCCGGCGTCTGCCCTGAAAGGGTGCGACCGGATGCGTCGGTAATCGTGCCGGAAATCATGACCGGCAGGTTCACCCCTTGCGTTTCAAAATAACTGTCGATTGCGAACAATGCGGCCTTGGCGTTGAGCGTGTCGAATATGGTCTCGACCATCAGCAAGTCGGCACCGCCATCGACCAGGCCGCGCACGGCCTCGGTATATGCGGCAACCAGCGCATCAAAACTGGTGTTGCGGAAACCCGGATCGTTGACGTCCGGCGAAATGGACGCGGTACGATTGGTCGGCCCCAGCGTGCCGGCGACAAACCGCGGCCGCGCCGGATCCTTGACTTCATAGGCATCGGCGGCAGCGCGTGCCAGCTTCGCCGCCTCGACATTCAGCTCGTACACCAGGTCTTCCATGTGGTAATCCGCCATGGCGACTGAAGTCGAGTTGAAGGTGTTGGTCTCGATGATGTCCGCGCCGGCATCGAGATACTGCTCATGGATCTCGCGGATGATCTGCGGTTGCGTCAGCGTCAGCAGATCATTGTTGCCCTTGACGTCATGTGCGAAATCCCTGAAACGCGTGCCACGATACGCGGCCTCGTCCAGCTTGTAATTCTGGATCATCGTGCCCATCGCACCGTCGAGAATCAGGATGCGGCGCGACAGCAGCGCGGGCAGTTGCTGGATACGGGAAGTCATGAGGTAAGGGTGCGCCGGTTCGCGCCGTTGCGGCGTGGAAAAGCGCGAAGTTTATCATGGCCTTAGCGCCATCCCGGTGCATTTGGCCGGGCCTGCGCCAGCGCCTATAATGCGCCTTCCCAATTGCGCGATATGCCCGCCATGAAACATCTCGAACCCAAGGACGCATACGACTTTCTGAAGAAAAATCCGAACTCGGTATTCATCGATTGCCGCAGCGAAATGGAGTACCTTTTTGTCGGACATCCGGTGGGCGCGATCCACGTCGCCTGGAACGACGGCCCGAACTGGGAAATCAACCCGCAGTTCGTCGCACACGTCAAGAAAGCCGCCAGCGTCGACCGCCCGATCATCGTAATCTGCCGCAGCGGCAACCGCTCACTCGATGCCGGCCGCGCGCTGGAAGAAGCCGGCTTTACCCAGGTGTACAACGTGTTGCACGGTTTCGAGGGGGAACTCGACGAGAGTCACCATCGCAACGAAAAAACCGGCTGGCGGCATGATGGCCTGCCGTGGGAGCAGTGCTGATCGCCGCGCCCGGCCAGCGGGATTAATGCCGGCCAAGCAGGTCCATCCGTGCCTGTCCAACGCCACGGACCATAAGGGGCGCCACGACGTCGTTACAGGGCCGGATGCATTTCCGTTTTCGGGTCATTCTTCTGCAATTCGCAGGTACAGCACCCATGAAGCCCCTCCGAGCAGCAACAGTCCGCCCATCCCGAGGGCCAGGGTCAACGCACTGTGTGACAACAGCGGTGATATGACACCGGCCGCGATGCCCGCCGTCAGGCTGTGCGCAAACCCCTGCAGCGATGACGTCATGCCGCGCAATTGCGGGAACAGATCCAGCGTCATCAAGGACACACTGGGCATCGTCAGCGCCATGCCGATCGTGTACATCATCACCGGCAGCACCGTCCACGGCAACGCCGGCGGAAGCAGCATGCAATAAAGTATGTTTCCGGCCGCGGCACAAGTCATCGTCATATACCCGATGAGCACCGTGCGGCGCGGTGACACGCGTCCCGCCAGCCGGCCGGACAGAAAAGCGCCGAACATGACACCACCGATACCGGGCACGAACAGCCACGCGAAGTCCGTCGCAGTCAGGTGCAGCAGATCATAAATCACGGCAGGCGCCGATACGATATAGAGGAAAAACCCGGAAAAGTTGAAGGCCACGACCAGGCACAACAACACCAGCCGGCGATCGCTGCCCAGCTGCAGATAATTGCGCAGCAGCGGTCCCGCATGAAACGGCTGCCGCGCAGCAGATACCGGGTGCGTTTCCGGCAGCCAGCGTGCTGAAGCGAGAAACAGCACGGCCCCGTACGTTGCCAGAAACCAGAAAATTGCGCGCCAGCCGAATGCACCCTGCAACCAGCCGCCGATCACCGGCGCAATCGCCGGCGCAATACCGAAAATCATCGTGACCACTGACATCAGGCGCTGCGCGTCGTGGCCGGCAAAGCTGTCGCGGATGATCGCGCGGCCGACGATCATGCCCGCTCCCGCAGTCAGTCCCTGCACTGCGCGCCAGAACAACAGCTGCGGCAGGGTGTCGGCCATTGCACAACCGACGGCGGTCACGACATAGAGCGAGAGAGCGGTCAGTATTACCGGCCTGCGCCCGAAAGAGTCGGATAACGTTCCGTGAAACAGCGTCATCAGCGCCATCGTGAACAGATAAAAACTCAGCGTCTGCTGGATCTGTGCCGGCGTCGCGTGCAGATCGGCACTGATAAACGGAAACGACGGCAGGTAGGTATCGATCGTGAAGGGACCGATCATTGCCAGCGCGGCGAGTATGCCCGCCAGTACCGGCGCCGTGATCGGCGCCGCGTGTCGGGGCGGAGCGCTCACGCCCGATCCATCCGGCGGTATTGGATGGCCTCCGCGACATGCGCAGCGGCGACCCTGTCCGCACCGGCCAGATCGGCAATCGTCCGTGCAACCCTCAGAATACGGTGGTACGCCCGCGCCGAAAGGCCCAATCGGGCAATTGCCTGCTTGAGCAGGGACTCACCCGGCGCGTCGGGTGCGCAGTACCGGTCCATCCCGCGTGTCGTTAGCAGCGCATTGGCCTTGCCCTGCCGCACCAGTGCGCGCTCGCGCGCCGCAATCACGCGGGCACGGACTACTGCAGTGGACTCGCCGCCGGCGTGGCGCGTGAGGTCTTCATGGGCCAGTGCGGGCACTTCGATCTGCAAATCGATGCGATCAAGCAGCGGGCCTGATATACGCGATCGGTAACGCGCGACCTGGTCCGGAGTGCAGCGGCACCGCCCGTTGTAATGCCCGAGAAATCCGCAGGGACAGGGATTCATCGCCACAATCAGCTGGAACCGTGCCGGGAAATCCGCCTGGCGCGCGGCACGCGAGACGGTAATGCGCCCCGACTCCAGCGGTTCACGCAGTACTTCAAGCACCCTGCGGTCGAATTCCGGCAACTCATCGAGAAACAACACCCCGTGCATGGCCAGGGAAATTTCACCGGGCCGCGGATTGCTGCCGCCACCGACCAATGCCACCGCCGAAGCAGTATGGTGCGGCGCGCGGTACGGGCGGCGTTTCCACGCCGTGACATCAAATCCGCCGGAGCCGATCGACTGAATCGCCGCCGATTCCACGGCCTCCTGTTGCGTCATCGGCGGCAGCAAACCCGGCAGGCGTTGCGCCAGCATGGTTTTTCCGGTACCCGGCGGCCCCGCCATCAGCAGGCTGTGACCACCGGTCGCGGCAATTTCCAGAGCGCGCCGCGCATGGCTTTGCCCCTTGACATCGAGCAGGTCCGGATACCGATATTCACCGGAGAAATCGACCGGCTGCGCGCGTGCAAGCCCGTGCCGTCCGGTCAGATGTGCGCACACATCATTCAGCGTAGCGGCTTCATGGACCACGGTCTGTTCCGCCAACGCGGCTTCCACCGCGCTCGCCTGCGGCAGAACAAAAGCCCGCCCATCGTGCGCGACGGCAAGCGCCATTGCCAGCGCGCCGCGCACGGGACGCAATTCGCCGGTCAAGGCCAGTTCGCCGGCAAATTCGTAATCGCCGAGCTGTTTATCGGGAATTTGTCCGGAAGCGGCGAGTATGCCCAGCGCGATCGGCAAGTCGAAGCGCCCCGACTCCTTGGGCAGATCGGCGGGCGCCAGATTGACGGTGATGCGCCGTTGCGGGAATTCAAACTGGGCGTTCTGCAAAGCCGCTCGCACCCGGTCCTTGGCCTCTTTCACTTCGGCTTCCGGCAGCCCGACGATGGTAAAGCTCGGCAACCCGTTGGCGAGGTGGGTTTCCACGGTCACCAGAGGAGCATTCATGCCCGCAAGGGCGCGACTATAGAGTACTGCCAGCGACACGTGGATTCCGTGCACCCGAAATAGGGGGAAACGATACAACGGTTGTGAGTAGCCGGCGGCTGACCGCCCGCCGCAACTGCAGCGGTCACGCGACGTAACCGATCAACGCTCCGGCGACTTTGTCGCGGCCGCCTCCAGTACGGCGACTTGTTTTTCCAGTTCGGCGAGCTTTGCCCGGGTGCGCGCCAGCACCTCACGCTGCACGTCAAATTCATCGCGGCGCACCAGGTCGAGGCGGCTGAACAATCCGGCCAGCATTGCACGCAAATTCTTTTCTACATCGGCCGCGGGGCCTTGCACCAGCACGGCCCTGATCCGCTCATTGATTTCATCCAGCAGTTTCTGATCCATATAGCCCCCGGCAAGGTGCCAGTTTAACAACATGTACCACAAACCTTGTGGCAACACGGTGCGCGGTCCGTAATCGGGCAGGGACGCCCAAATACGGTGCGACACGCGCCGATGTATGCACTATGTTGGTGCGCACAAGATTTGTTGAGAACCACCGAATAGAGATAAATATTTGTTTTTAAAGGTATTTAAATCTGGCACGGTACCTGCTCAAGGGGATGTGCAGATATTTTGCGCACAAACCCACACCGAAAGGACAAACATGTTCAAGAAGACCCTCATCGCCGGACTGATCGCTTCCGCGTTCAGCCCCGCATTCGCCACTGCTGCAGATTCGCCGCACTCACTGGCCGGCAACATGGGCCTGTACAGCCAGTACATTTTCCGCGGTCTGGCGCAGACCAACGGCGACCCGGCTCTGCAGGGCGGCTTCGATTACAGCCATTCCAGCGGCATCTATGCCGGCGTCTGGGCCTCCAACGTGAGCTGGCTGCGCGATTTCAACGCCTATTCCTCCGGTGGCAGCCTGGAAATGGATTTTTACGGCGGCTACAAGGGCAGCTTCGCCAATGACTTCGGTTTCGACGTCGGCCTGCTGCAGTACTACTATCCGGGTGACGTGGTTGCCGGTGGCAACAAGGCCGATACGCTGGAACTCTACGGCGCGCTGTCCTGGAAATGGCTGAGCGCAAAGTACTCCCACAGCGCGACTGACAAGACCTTCGGCGTCGGTGACAGCAGCGGCACCTATTACCTCGATTTGACCGCCAATTATCCGTTGACGGAAAAACTGACGCTGGTCGCGCATTACGGCAAGCAGAAGTTCAAAGGGAACACCGCCGGTGTATCCAATGACTCGAACGCGTCATACGAAGACTGGAAGCTGGGCCTGAACTACGCCCTGCCGAAGGACTTCACCATCGGTGCGTTTTACACGGACACCAGCATGTCGGCGACCCAGGAGGCGTTTTACACGACTCCGGCCGCCGCGGGCGCGCGCAAGCTCGGCAAGAGCGCGTTCACGGCTTTTGTGTCGAAAACCTTCTGATCCACTGTTAAAAAACCAAGAGGCCGGCATGGCTGCCGGCCTCCACCAACCAGGGACTACAACATGAAACTCGTTACGGCAATCATCAAGCCGTTCAAGCTCGACGAAGTACGGGAGGCACTGTCCGCCATCGGCGTGACCGGAATCACCGTTACCGAGGTCAAGGGCTTCGGGCGGCAAAAAGGACATACCGAACTCTACCGCGGCGCTGAATACGTGGTCGATTTCCTGCCGAAGATCAAGGTCGAGGCGGCGATCAAGAGCGACCTGCTCGAACAGGTCATCGAGTCCATTGAAAAATCCGCAAACACCGGCAAGATCGGCGACGGCAAGATTTTCGTTTCCGAACTCGAGCAGGTGGTCCGCATCCGCACCGGCGAAACCGGCGCAGATGCGCTTTGATTGGAGAACAAAATGAAAAAACTATTCACGGTTCTGGCACTGCTCGGCGCCCTCGGATTCGCGGGCGCGCCGGCCGTTGCGCAGGACAAACCCGCTGAAGCACCCGCTGCAGCCGCCTCCGCGATGACGGCTCCGGCGGCAACACCAGCCGCCGCGGCGCCCGCCGCACCGGCAGAGGCCGCACCCGCACCCACACCGAACAAAGGCGATACGGCGTGGATGATGATGGCAACCATCCTGGTCATCCTGATGACCGTGCCCGGCCTTGCGCTGTTCTATGGCGGCATGGTGCGCGCCAAAAACGCGTTGTCCGTTTTAATGCAGGTCTACGTCGTGTTCTCGATGTGCGTGGTGCTGTGGGCCATCTACGGCTACAGCCTTGCATTCGGGGGCAGTGGCACGTTCATCGGCAACTTCGACAAGCTGTTCCTGTCGGGCGTAACCGCAGACTCCGTAGGTGCGACATTCAGCAAAGGTGTAGTCCTGCCCGAACTGGTGTTTATCGCCTTCCAGGCCACGTTTGCCGGTATCACGCCTGCTCTGATCGTCGGCGCATTTGCGGAGCGCATGAAATTCTCCGCGGTGCTCCTGTTCACGATCATCTGGTTCACGTTCGCCTATCTGCCGATGGCGCACATGGTCTGGTACTGGGACGGCCCGGATGCGATCACCGATGCGGCTTCGCTTGAAAAGGTCACTGCCGCGGCCGGTTTCCTGTGGGCCAAGGGCGCACTCGACTTCGCCGGCGGCACGGTGGTGCATATCAACGCCGGCATCGCCGGTCTGGTGGGTGCCTACCTCGTTGGTAAGCGTATCGGCTGGGGCAAGGAAGCGATGTCCCCGCACAACCTGACCTACACCATGGTCGGCGCGGCATTGCTGTGGGTGGGCTGGTTCGGTTTCAACGCCGGCTCCAATCTGGAAGCAACCGGCACCGCGACTCTTGCGTTGGTCAACACGTTGCTCGCGACCGCTGCAGCCACCATGTCGTGGATGATCTTCGAATGGATGCTGAAAGGCAAACCCTCGATGCTGGGTGCTGCTTCGGGCGCTGTGGCCGGCCTGGTGGCCATCACCCCGGCCTGCGGGTTCGTCGGTCCGATGGGCGGCATCATCATCGGCCTGATCGCCGGCGTGGTCTGTCTGTGGGGTGTGAACGGCCTGAAGCGCATGCTGGGTGCGGACGACTCGTTGGATGTGTTCGGTGTGCATGCGGTCGGCGGCATCGTCGGCTCAATCCTGACCGGCGTCTTCGTGTCGCCGGCTCTGGGCGGCACGGGCGTGTATGACTACGTTGCCAACAAGGTCGCGGACTTCGACATGGGTGCGCAGCTCATCAGCCAGTTGTGGGGCGTGGGTACGGCCATTGTCTGGTCTGGCGTGGTCGCCTTCATTGCCTACAAGATCGTCGACATGATCGTCGGACTGCGTGTGACCGAAGAAGTCGAGCGCGAAGGTCTGGACATCAACGAACATGGCGAGGCGGCTTACCACAGATCGTGATGAGCATTTGATTCTCTGAGTTTGCGGGCGCTTCGGCGCCCGCTTTTTTTGTACGGGGCAACCGCTCGTATCATCGGCTACAATCCGGAACCATGACCGTTCCGCATCTCACCACTGCACTTACCGGGCCTTTGCAGGAACTTGAGCATCATGTGCTCAAGGCCACTGCGGATATTGAGCACTGGCTGCGCGCTCAATGGCAGGAGCATAACGCGCCTTTTTATGCATCCGTCGATCTGCGCAACGCCGGGTTCAAGCTCGCACCCGTAGACACGAACCTGTTTCCGGGGGGCTTCAACAATCTCAATCCGGATTTTCATACATTGTGCGTGCAGGCGGCAATGTCCGCCATCGAAAAGGCCTGCCCGGATGCGCATGGCCTAGTGCTGATCCCGGAAAACCACACGCGCAACCAGTTTTACCTGCAGAATGTCGAGAAGCTGGCCACGATTCTGCGACACGCCGGCGTCGAAGTGCGCATCGGCAGTCTGCTGCCGGAGATCACTGCGGCAACGGATCTGGAACTGCCTAGCGGCGCGACGTTGCGGCTGGAGCCGCTGCGACGGGATGGCAATCGCCTCAAGGTCGGCGACTTTGATCCCTGCGTTGTATTGCTGAACAATGACCTGTCGGGCGGTGTCCCGGCAATCATGCAGGGCCTGGAGCAGGCCGTGCTTCCGCCCGTCCACGCCGGATGGGCGACACGCCGCAAGTCCAATCATTTCGCCGCGTACGACGATGTTGTCCGCGACTTCTCCACGCTGGTCGGCATTGATCCGTGGCTGATCAACCCTTATTTCGAGAAGTGCGGCAAGATCAATTTCCGCGAGCGCCAGGGCGAAGAATGCCTTGAAGGATACGTTTCCGAAATACTTGAAGACATTCGCCGGAAGTACGCCGAGTACGGGGTCAAGGACGAACCGTTCGTCATCGTCAAGGCGGATGCCGGCACCTACGGCATGGGCATCATGACCGTCAAGGACCCGTCCGAGGTCAAGGGTCTCAACCGCAAGCAGCGCAACAAGATGGCCGTCGTCAAGGAAGGTCTCGAAGTCCAGGATGTCATCGTGCAGGAGGGCGTCTACTCGTTTGAAACCGTGGGTGACGCTGTCGCAGAACCTGTGGTTTACATGATCGACCATTTTGTAGTCGGCGGCTTCTACCGGATACATACCGCACGCGGCAAGGATCAGAACCTCAATGCGCCGGGCATGCAGTTCTCGCCGCTGGCATTTGCCGAGCCGTGTTCATCGCCGAATCCTGAAGACCCGGGCTGCCCGCCCAACCGCTTCTACGCCTATGGCGTGATTGCCAGGCTGGCGCTGGTCGCTGCTGCTGTTGAAATCGAGCGCATGGATATCGCAGCCGAACCGGCATTGCTCCACGCAGTACAATGAAACTTGCCTTCATCGTTGACCCGCTCGACGATTTCAAACTGGAAAAAGACACAACCTACGCCATCATGCAGGAGGCTGCGGCGCGCGGTCATGACCTGCATGCCCTGCAGCAGCAGGACCTCGCTTGGTACAAACAGAGTGTCAACGGCTACGCCCGCCGCCTGCATCTGACCGGCGGCAAGCCGGACTGGTACCGGCTTGATGCGCCAATTTCAACGCCGCTGGAGCAGTTCGACGCGGTGCTGATGCGCAAGGATCCGCCGTTCGACATGGAGTATGTCTACAGTACCTATCTGCTCGAAATGGCCGAGCGCCGTGGCGCGCGTGTCTTCAACCGCCCGCAGGCCATCCGCGACTACAACGAAAAAATGGCCATTTCGCGCTTCTCCGAATTCATCGCCCCGACGCTGGTCACCCGCCGCGTGGAATTGCTGCATGAGTTTCTGCACGAGCACTCGGACATCATTCTCAAACCGCTGGACGGCATGGGCGGCGCATCGGTGTTCCGCGTACGGCTCGCCGATCCCAATATCAATGTCATCATCGAAACGCTGACCGGCACCGGTGAACGCACGGTCATGGCGCAACGCTATATTCCCGAGATCCGCGACGGAGACAAGCGCGTGCTGGTGATCGGCGGCAAGCCGGTACCTTACTGTCTGGCGCGCATACCTAAAGCCGGCGAGACGCGCGGCAACCTCGCGGCCGGCGGCACCGGAGTCGCACGGGAGCTGACGGCACGCGACCTTACGATTGCCGAAACGCTCGGCCCGCAGTTAGCCGCAGCCGGCCTGCTGCTGGTCGGCCTGGACGTGATCGGCGATTATCTGACGGAAGTCAACGTGACCAGTCCGACCTGTTTTCAGGAAATTTTCCAGCAATCCGGATTCAACGTGGCCGCTATGTTCCTGGATACATTGGAAAAATCCGTTTGATCGGCAAATCTGCCACATGCGTGACAAATTATGTTGCAGCGCAAGAAAAGCGGGCGTAGAGTATTGCGTTTTCGTGACAGCATCACCCTAAGTTCATGATCGGCATACTGATTATCAGCCACGGTACACTGGGCGAGAGCCTGATTCACTGCGCCAGCCATATGCTCAACAAACGTCCGCCGCGCCTGCGCCAGATCGGCGTCGCCGCACAGGACGACCCGGTACTGCTGGCGCCACAGGCGCGCAAGGTGGTCAAGGAGCTGGATGAAGGCGACGGCGTATTGATTCTGACGGACATGTACGGCGGTTCGCCTTCCAACATCGCGGCAAAGCTGGTGATTCCCGGAAAAGTCGAAGCCATTGCCGGCGTCAGTCTGCCGATGCTGATCCGGGCACTGACCTATCGCGACAAGTCGCTTTCGGTAATGACGACCAAGGCCATCAGCGGCGGCTGCGAAGGCGTATTACGTGTCCCCCCCGCCTTTGCCACGGTCCAGAATGCTGCAACAGGAAGCTGAGATCATCAACAAGCTCGGGCTGCATGCCCGGGCATCGGCAAAGCTGACGCAGGCCGCCAGTGGCTACGCCAGCAATATCTGGTTAAGCCGCAATGGTCGCCGGGTCAATGCCAAAAGCATCATGGGTGTCATGATGCTGGCTGCGGCCAGGGGTTCGAAGGTCGTCGTCGAGACCGATGGACCGGACGAATCCGAAGCCATTCAGGCGCTGTGCAAACTGATTGCGGATCGCTTCGGCGAGGGCGAATAGTTTTCCGGAGCGTCCGGGACACAATGCGCTCTGAGGATTGAGGGACCTGTCCGCAACGGGCAGAATACGTCCTGAGGGTCCTGTCACAATAATCTGCGCAGTCAGCGCGTCCGTCCAAGGTCCACCATGAGTTTCACCATACACGGCATCGGCGTTTCGGGTGGCATTGCAATCGGCCACGCGCACCTCGTGTCGCACACAAAACTTGAAGCGGCGCATTACGACATCCCGGCGGAACAAGTGACGGAAGAGATTGCGCGTTTCGAGCGCGCCGTGCATACCGTACGTAACGAACTCGATCAGGTGCGCAGCGTCGTACCCGCCGGCGCACCGGCTGAGTTCGCCGCATTCATCGACTTACATCTGATGATCCTCAACGATGCGACGCTGTCCATCACGCCGCGAAAAATCATCGAAACCGAGAACTGCAATGCCGAATGGGCGCTGCAGGTGCAAACCGACGAGTTGCTGCAGCAATTCGACGCAATCGAAGACACTTATCTGCGGGAGCGCCGGACCGATGTCATTCAGGTCGCGCAGCGCGTCATGAAAGCGCTCTCGGGCCAGCCCGGTTACGTACCACCGCCGGCAAGCGACTCCGGCCGGAATCTTGTGCTCGTGGCACACGACTTGTCGCCGGCTGACGTCGTCCTGTTCAAGCAGCACCAGTTCGCCAGCTTCGTAACCGATCTGGGCGGGGCAACATCTCATACCGCCATTGTGGCGCGCAGCCTCAACATCCCCTGTATCGTCGCGCTGCACCACGCACGCCAGCTGGTGCGCGAGAATGAAATCATCATCGTCGATGGCACACAGGGCGTGATCATCGTCGATCCCGATCCGCAGGTGCTCGCCGAATACCAGTTGCGCCAGCGTGAGTTCGGCCTGGAGCGACAGAAGCTCAAACGACTGCGCGATACGCCGGCACGCACCCTGGATGGCACCGACATCGAGCTGCACGCGAATATCGAACTGCCCGGTGATGTTGCGCTGGCAATTGACAGTGGCGCCACCGGCATCGGTCTCTTCCGGACTGAATTTCTGTTCCTCAACCGCCCCGACCTGCCTACCGAAGACGAACAATTCGAAGCCTACCGCATGGTTCTCGAGGAAATGCAGGGATACCCGGTCACCATCCGGACCTATGATCTAGGTGCGGACAAGCAGATTGACGATACCGCCCGCCTGGCGCCCAATCCGGCACTGGGGCTGCGCGCGATCCGTCTGTGCCTGACCGAACCAAAACGCTTCGTCACGCAGTTGCGCGCCATGCTGCGGGCATCCAGTTACGGCAGCATGAAAATCCTGATCCCGATGCTGATGAATGCCAGCGAAATTGATCAGGCGCTGCAACTGGTCGAACAGGCGAAGCGCAGTCTGGACGACGAGGGCGTTACGTACGATCGCGATGTCCAGATAGGCGGCATGGTGGAAATACCAGCCGCCGCGCTGGCCCTGGGTCTGCTGACGAAGCGCCTTGATTTTCTCTCTGTAGGCACGAACGACCTGATCCAGTACATGCTGGCAGTCGACCGCACCGACGACACCGTGGCCCATCTCTATGATCCGTTGCACCCGGCCGTATTGACGTTGCTCTCACACATATTCACGACCGCCGGCAAGGCGCAGATCCCCGTCGCAGTCTGCGGCGAAATGGCCGGCGATGTGACGCTGACCAGGCTGCTGCTGGCGCTGGGCCTGCGGCGGCTGTCCATGCACTCCGCACACTTGCCCGACGTCAAGCAGCGCGTGCTCAAAACGAGTCTGCCCGATATCCGGCCCATCGCCAAGAAAATGCTCAAGGCCACGGATCCGGTCAAACTTCGGAGCATGCTGGACAAGCTCAACGCCTGAAAAAAAGGCCCCCGGATTTGACAAGGTAACGCCGCGCAGGTAACGTAATTGCACAGTTTTCGCGCCGATTTGAATCAGCTTGCGGGCGCGTAATAAATCCGGCTAAAGAGATGAATGAATTCTCATGACCCCGGAGCGCAGGCTGCGGGGTTTTTTTATGGCTGACGAAAATGCGTGAATCGATCAAAGAACCGGAAAATTCGGTTGGCGTCGTGACGCCGCAGACCGCGCGGTTCGCGGAACCGCTTGTGCTGCGCGGCGGCACGGTACTGCGCGACTATGAACTCGTTTACGAGACCTATGGCGAACTCAACGCAGACCGTTCCAATGCCGTACTGGTCTGCCATGCGCTCAACGCATCACATCATGTAGCCGGCTACTACGCGGACGCCCCTGACAACGTGGGGTGGTGGGACAACATGATCGGGCCCGGCAAGCCGCTCGATACCCGCAGGTTCTTTGTCATCGGCGTCAACAATATCGGCGGCTGTCACGGCTCGACCGGGCCGCTGAGCGTCAACTCCGACACCGGCAGGACCTGGGGCGGCGATTTCCCGGTCATCACCGTGGAGGACTGGGTCGATGCGCAGGCGCGGCTCGCAGATCAACTGGGCATATCACAGTTTGCCGCAGTCATGGGCGGCAGCCTCGGCGCCATGCAGGCACTGGCCTGGTCCATCCGCTATCCGCAGCGCCTGCGTCACAGCATTGTCATCGCCTGCGCACCCAACCTGTCGGCACAGAACATTGCGTTCAACGAGGTCGCCCGTCAGGCGATCATCACCGATCCTGATTTCAACGATGGCCATTACCTGGCCAAAGGTACGGCACCCAAGCGCGGTCTGCGCGTCGCACGCATGGTCGGCCACATCACGTATCTGTCGGACGACGAGATGGCGAACAAGTTCGGCCGGCAGCTGAAGCACGACAAGCTCAATTACAACTTCGACACCGAATTTCAGATCGAGTCCTACCTGCGCCATCAGGGCAACAAGTTCGCGGATCACTTTGATGCCAATACGTATCTGCGTATCACCAAGGTTCTGGACTACTTCGATCCGGCCCTGGAGCATGGCGGCGACCTGACCAAGGCGCTGAAAAAGGTAGCCAGTAGCGTACTCGTAATATCGTTCGCCACCGACTGGCGCTTTTCACCGGAACGCTCACGGGAGATCGTGCACGCGCTGCTCGACAATCGCGTGCGCGTGACCTATGCGGAAATCGATGCACCACACGGCCACGATGCGTTTTTGCTCGACGACCCGCGCTACCACCGGCTGGTGGCAGCCTATTTTGAACGCGTGCACCGGGAAATTGAATCATGACCGTAATTAACGGCACGCAACGGCCGGACTTTGCGGCGATTGCCCGGACGGTGCATCGCAACGCACACGTGCTCGATCTGGGGTGCGGCGACGGCACTTTGCTGAAATACCTGCAGCAGACCCGCGACATCACCGGCTATGGCGTCGAGATCGACGACGGCAACATACTGGCCTGCGTGAAGAACGGAGTCAACGTCATTCAGAGCGACCTGGAGCGCGGCCTTTCCGAATTTGAAGACAACTCGTTCGATTTTGTGGTGTTGTCACAAACGCTGCAGGCGATGCGCAATACCGAACGCATCATGAAGGAAATGCTGCGGGTCGGGAGGGCCGGCATCGTCACATTCCCGAATTTCGGCTACTGGAAAAATCGTGTGCAGGTGTTGCTGGGACACATGCCGGTTTCCAAAAAACTGCCGTTCGAATGGTTCAACACGCCCAACATCCATTTGTGCACGGTTTCCGATTTCGAAAAATTCTGTGACGAGCGCGGGATCAATATCGTCGCACGCACCGTGCTGACGGACGGAAAACCGGTTACGTCACTGCCCAATCTTCTGGGCGAACTGGCGGTGTATCACTTCGGTGGCTGAGGCTGCCCGTCGAGCTGCGTTACCCTGCGCAGCAGCATGAGGCCGGGAATCGCGATCAGCACGCACATCAGAAAGAATCCCGGCCAGCCCAGTAATTGCGCAAACCAGCCGGTTGGTGCGGCCAGCAGCACCCGCGGCACGCCCATCAGGCTCGACAGCAGCGCGTACTGCGTCGCGGTAAAGCGGCGGTCCGTCAGTGCCGCCATGAATCCGACGAATGCGGCGGTGCCCATCCCGGCGGTCAGATTCTCGATGGCAACAACAGCGGCCAGTGCGCCCACATTAAGCGGGTAGTACGCCAGCACGACAAAACCCAGCGTAGACAGCATCTGCCCGAATCCGAAAACCCACAGCGCACGGTGCATGCCGGCCCGCAGGATCCACAGCCCGCCCAGCGTACCGCCGGCAATCGTCGCCCAGAAACCGAACAGTTTGACGACGGCGCCGATCTCGGTCTTGCTGTAACCGAGATCCAGATAAAACGGCGTGGTCATCGCCGACGCCATGGTATCGCCCAGTTTGTAGAGCAGAATAAATGCCAGGATCAGCCAGGCGCCCTGACGAGAAAAATAGTCCCGGAACGGCAACACGACGGCTTCATGCAGTGTTCGCGGCCTGCCTTCAGGTAACTGCGGCTCGGGCGCAAGCAGAGTTACCGCCACGCAGGCGACCATGCACACGGCCATGATCCGGTACATGGTCTCGAACGAAAGCCAGTCCGCGAGGATCAACCCGCCGCCGCCCGCAAGCAGCATGCCCAGCCGGTATCCGTTCACGTAAAGCGCAGAGCCGAGCCCAAGCTCGGCCTCCCCCATGCTCTCGCGGCGATAGGCATCGATGACGATGTCCTGAGAGGCGGAAAAAAAAGACACCAGCAGGCCGGCCAGCATGATCAGCCCCAAATGCTCCGGGGACGGCTCGGCAGCACTCAGCATGAATATCGCGGCGGCAAGGGCAAACTGCATCATGGTCAGCCAGCCGCGGCGACGGCCCAGCAACGGCGGGGCGTAACGATCAAACAACGGGGACCAGAGAAACTTCAGCGTGTACGGCAACCCGATCAACGCAAACAGGCCGATGCGTGTCAGATCGACACCGCCGTCTTTCAGCCAGGCCTGCAGCACCGACCCTGTGAGCAGCAAGGGCAACCCCGACGCAAAACCCATCAGCAACGCCACCAGCATGCGCCCGCTGAATGCCGCGGCCAGCGTCTCGCGCCAGGACAGACGCGCCGGCTGGGTCAAGTCAGTTTCCCGTCGTAGCTGATAATCAGCGGCGCGTGATCTGAAAACCGCTCATCCTTGTAGATCGCCGCACGCCTGGCGGTTGCTGCGACGCCCGGTGTAGCGATCTGATAGTCGATCCGCCAGCCCACGTTCTTGGCCCAGGCCTGACCGCGATTCGACCACCAGGTGTACTGGTCCGGACGGGCATCAATACCGCGAAAGACATCGACCCAGCCGAGCTCGTCGAATATCTGTGAAAGCCACGCCCGCTCTTCGGGAAGAAATCCGGAATTCTTGCGGTTGCCGCGCCAGTTCTTCAGATCAATCTCCTTGTGGGCGATGTTCCAGTCGCCGCACAACACGATTTCGCGGCCGCTGTTCCGCAGCCGCTTCAGATGAGGAAAGAATTTTTTCATGAAATGGAATTTCGCCTGCTGCCGGTCCTCGCCGCTCGACCCCGAAGGCAGGTACAGCGAGATGACCGACAGGTTGCCGAAATCCGCCCGCAGGAATCGGCCTTCCCTGTCGATTTCAGCCACCCCGAGGCCTGCCGTCACCCGGTCAGGCGCACGCCGGGCGTAAATGCCGACGCCGCTGTAGCCCCTTTTTTCCGCGTAGTGAAAATGTCCCCGGTATCCGGCCGGTGCCAGCAGGTCCGCAGTCATATCGTCAGCCTGCGCCTTGATTTCCTGGACGCAGATCACATCCGCGCGCTGGCGCGGCAGCCACTCCAGAAAACCTTTGCGTGCCGCCGAACGGATGCCGTTGAGATTCAAGGTTATAATTTTCATCATTTTCAATCCGGCAGATCAGCGTTATTGTTCAGCACGCTGTTTGGTCCTGCCGCAGATACCCGGTCTACACACAGTTATGGCAACCAACTTCCGACAGGAATTCATCCGCTTCGCGATCGACACCAAAGTGCTGCTTTTCGGTGAGTTCAAAACCAAAGCCGGACGCCTTTCACCGTATTTTTTCAATGCCGGTCTGTTCTGCGACGGCAAATCACTGCGACAGCTTGCGCAATTTTACGCGAAAGCCATAGCAGCGGCCGACGTTCCGTTCGACATGCTGTTTGGTCCCGCTTACAAAGGCATACCCCTGGTGGCTGCCGTGGCAATCGCTCTTGCTGATGCGAATCACAACGTGCCATTCAGCTACAACCGCAAGGAGGCCAAGGACCATGGCGAAGGCGGCAATGTCGTCGGTGCTCCGCTGGTAGGGCGCGCGTTGATTGTTGATGATGTCATTTCGGCGGGAACGTCCGTGCGTGAGTCCGTCGAGTTGATACGCGCGTCGCGCGCAACGCCTGCCGGAGTATTGATCGCACTGGACCGCATGGAGCGCGGATCGGCGGAACTGTCGGCCACGCAGGAAGTCGTACGCCTGTATGGCATGCCGGTCATAAGCATCGCCACGCTGGATGACCTGATCGGGTTTCTTGAAAACAGCAGGGGCATGGCACCGCAGCTCGCTGCAGTCGCTGCCTACCGCGAACAATATGGGGTAAAAAATGCGTAACTATCCAACATCCGTATCCTTGCTCGCCGGTACCGCGGCAATCGTGGCCATGATGATGATGGCGCCCGCAGTTCAGGGGCAGAAAATCATTTGCTGGAAAGACAAGGCAGGCAAGGTCATCGGCTGTGGCGACCGGGTGCCGCCCGAGTACCAGGACAACGAGTCAAAGCGGCTGGACAGCCGCGGCATCACGCGCGAAACCAGTGTTTCGGCGGAAGAGGCCGCGCGCATGCGCGACGAAGAGAAAAGACAGGCCGCCCAGAGAGCCGAGGAAGAACACCGCCGTGCGGAACAGCGGCGTCAGGACACGGCCCTGCTGAACACCTATGTCACGCCCAAGGAAATCGACATCCGCCGCGACCGTGAAGTCCAGGTTGTCGATCTGCAGATTCAGCAATTGAAATCGGCGCAGAAGGGTGCCGATGACGCATATGCAGCCCAGCAAAAACGCTACGCCAACTTTGAGAAAACCGGCAAACCGGTGCCCGCAAACATCAAGGAAGATCTGAAACGTGCCGCCGAGGAAAAAGAAGCTTTGCAGGCACGCATCGCAGACAAGGAAAAAGACAAGGGGCGCATCAGCGACAGTTATGCACAGCAAAAAGCGCGTTTCATCGAATTGAAGGGCCTCCGGTCCCCGGCCGCGTCTCCGGATCCCAAGCCTGCACCCAAAAAATAGCGCTGCCCGGCTCTGCGTCAGCCGGCGAGCTTGCGCCGCAGTATTTCGTTCACCTGCTGCGGATTGGCCTTGCCGCGGGTCGCCTTCATCGCCTGCCCCACCAGCGAATTGAACGCTTTCTCCTTGCCGGCCCTGAAGTCGGCGACCTGCTGCGCATTGGCTGCGATCACCTGATCGACAATCTTTTCGATCTCTCCACTGTCCGAAATCTGTTTAAGGCCCTTGGCTGCGATGATGGTGTCCGCATCACCCTCGCCAGCCCACATGGCGTCAAAAACATCTTTGGCGGTCTTTCCGGAGATCGTGCCATCGGCAATCCGATCGACCAGACGGCGCAGTGCCAATGCGCCGACCCGGCTTTGCGCAATATCGAGCCCGTCCTCGTTCAACCGCGCACTTAAAGCGCCTGTAATCCAGTTCGCGCACAATTTGCCCGTCTTGCCATCGGCCCCGGCAGCAGCTGCGGCAAAGTAATCTGCAAGTTCGCGGCTGCCCGTCAGCAGGCCCGCATCGTACGCGGTCAGACCATACTCCGCCGAAAATTGTGCGCGCCGAATCTGCGGCAACGGCGGCAATGCGGCGCGGACTGCCTCCAGGCGCTCTGCCGTAACTTCCAATGGCAGCAGGTCGGGATCAGGGAAATACCGGTAATCATGCGCATCTTCCTTCGTGCGCATCATCCGCGTTTCACCGGTATCCGGATCGAACAGTACGGTTGCCTGCCGGATTGTGCGCCCGTCCTCAATTTCAGCGATCTGCCAACGCACTTCGTACTCGATCGCCTGCTGCAGGAAACGGAAACTGTTCAGGTTCTTGATCTCTCGGCGCGTCCCCAGCTCGGTCGTCCCCGCCGGACGTACCGATACATTGGCGTCGCAACGGAATGATCCCTCCTGCATGTTGCCATCGCAGATGTCGATCCAGCGTACCAGCGTATGCAGCGCCCGCGCATAGGCGACGGCCTCCTCAGCCGAACGCATATCGGGTTCCGATACGATTTCGAGCAGTGGTGTGCCGGCCCGATTCAGGTCTATGCCGGTGCGGCCGTGAAAATCCTCATGCAGCGACTTGCCGGCATCTTCTTCCAGGTGCGCCCTGGTCAGACGTATGGTTTTTTCGGTCTCGCCCGCCATGATCGTGATCGTGCCGCCGGCGACAATGGGCAGTTCATACTGGCTGATCTGGTATCCCTTGGGCAGGTCGGGATAGAAGTAATTCTTGCGCGCGAATACCGACCGCGGATTGATTTTTGCACCGACGGCGAGGCCGAAACGGATCGCGCGCTCGACCGCACCGGTGTTGAGCACCGGCAATACCCCGGGAAGCGCAATATCGACGCCACAGGCCTGCGTGTTCGGCGCGGCGCCGAAAGCGGTCGCAGCACCCGAAAAAATCTTCGACACCGTCGACAGCTGCGCGTGGGTTTCCAGCCCGATGACGATCTCCCATTTCATGGGAAAACCCTTTTCACCGCCAAGACGCCAAGAAGAACATTACTCAAGAAACGCCACTGCACGAACCCGGAAATCATGCCCTGTGTTGGCATTGAATTCCGGCCCTCCGCTTTTTTGCCTTGCGCTCCTGGCATCCTGGCGGTAAACAGCTTTACATCCCTGTTCATGCGCCTATCCCCTGCGGTGCGCACTGATGCCAGTCGGTGGCCAGCTGGTACTGGTGGGCGACATTAAGCATCTGCGCTTCGGCAAAATAGTTGCCGATGATCTGCAGCCCGACCGGCAATCCACCGCTGTCAAATCCGCACGGGATGGACATGCCGGGCAAACCGGCCAGATTCACCGCGATCGTATAAATGTCGGACAAATACATCTGCACCGGGTCGGCGCTTTTTTCACCCAGCCCGAACGCCGTCGTCGGGCTGGTCGGCCCCATGATGACATCGCATTGCCTGAAGGCTGCGGCAAAATCACCTGCAATCAGCCGCCGCAGTTTTTGCGCACGGATGTAATAGGCGTCGTAATAGCCGTGCGACAATACGTAAGTCCCGATCAGGATGCGGCGTTTCACCTCGGCCCCGAAACCTTCGGCGCGGGTACGCTTGTACATGTCGGACAGGTCGGAATACCCTGCCGCACGATGGCCGTAGCGAACGCCGTCAAACCGCGACAGGTTGCTCGACGCCTCGGCCGGAGCAAGCACATAGTAAACGGGCACCGACAGCGCCATGTTGGGCAGGCTGATGTCGACGACTTTGGCGCCGAGTTTCTCGTACTCGGCAATCGCAGACTCGACCGCACGCTGCACCTCGGGTGCAAGGCCCGAAGCAAAAAACTCTTTCGGCAGACCGATGCGCAGACCGGTAACAGGACGCGCCAGATCACGCAGATAATCTTGCGCCGGAAGTTCCAGACTGGTGGAGTCGCGCGCATCGTGACCTGCCATGACATTCAGCATCAACCCCAGGTCTTCCGCGCTGCGCGCCATCGGCCCCGCCTGGTCCAGACTCGACGCAAACGCGATCATGCCGTAACGCGACACCAGGCCGTACGTCGGCTTCAGCCCGCAGATTCCGGTCAATGCCGCGGGCTGCCGGATCGAACCGCCTGTGTCCGTGCCGGTCGCCGCCGGGGCAAGGCGCGCCGCGACCGCCGCCGCCGAACCGCCGGAACTGCCGCCGGGGACGGCATTGCGTTTCCACGGATTGCGTACCGGACCGAAGTAGGAAGTCTCGTTCGATGACCCCATGGCGAACTCGTCCATGTTGGTCTTGCCCAGCGTCACCATGCCCGCGTCGTTGCAGCGCTCGACCACGTGCGCGTCGTACGGCGCGACAAAGTTTTCGAGCATGCGCGAACCGCAGGTGGTCACCCAGTCCCGCGCGCAGAAAATGTCCTTGTGGGCCAGCGGAATTCCGGTCAACGGTCCGGCGCGGCCCGCCGCACGCTGCGCGTCCGCTGCACCTGCCTGCGCCAGGCTGCGCTCTGCGTTTACCGTGACAAAACAGCCGAGATCACCATTTAACCTGCTGATTTTATTTAAAAAATCTTGGGTCAATTCGACACTGGAGCAGGCCCCGCTGGCC
>JAOUIN010000428.1 GCA_029883965.1 Betaproteobacteria bacterium | reverse complement strand
CTCAATGCGGCCGAAAACGCCTGTGCGACGGTATCCAATCCGGGTTCTCCGCTACATCAGCCACAGGCCGCGCGGCAACGGCGTTTCCAGCAGTTTGACGAAGAACAGCCAGCACACCGCCGTGACGCTGATGGCGAATGTCAGCATGAAGCGCCACTGCCGCATGCCCAGCAGTACCCGCATGACGATCAGGATCGACACTGACGTGGCGATCATGAATCCCAGCTTTTCCATGAAAAAAGTGTAGAAAATCAGCAGCAGGAATGTTCCGGTGACGATTGCCGTTTCACGTGCGGTAACCGCCTTGACGAGTTCAGGCGACGGTTTATTCGAACTGCGCAGCCACGCCGCGAAGCTGATGGCAATACCGACGGCAAGCAAACTGAAGCCGAGGACGACGGGAAAAGCCCGCGGCCCGGGTTCTTCCGGAACCCGGGCCGCGGGTATATATGCGTAAGTCAGCCACAACCACACCAGGGCCAGCACTACGATGCAGGGCCCCAGCCAGCGATTAAGGCGCATGCCTTACTTTTTCTTCTTCAGGCCGAGCTGATCCATCAACTTCGAGATGGATGCGTCGTCGCTGGCAATGACTTTGCCGAATTCGGATGCGGGCAGGAATGCCGGTTCAAAACCCAGTTTGGCGCTACGCTCCTTGAAATCCGCGCTGGTCACCACTTTCTTGACGGCGTCTTCAATCTTGGCAACAACTTCCTTGGGCGTACCTTTGGGAACGGCGATGCCGCGCCACATCACGGTATCCACATCAAAGCCCTGTTCCTTGGCGGTGGGCACATCGGGCAGCACGGGAACTCGCTCGGTGCTCGTTGCCGCGATGATGCGCAACTGTCCCGCGTCCGCCTGTGCCTTGAACTGCGACGGCCATTGCAGGGCTGCATCGACGCGGCCTGCCAGCAGTTCGACCGGTGCGCTGCCCTTGCCGTAAGGCACGTAGATGACTTCCACGCCCATCTTGTCGAACAATGCGGCGGAGGCGAGGTGGGTGAACGAACCGCGGCCGGAAATGGCCACTTTCATTTTCTGTTTCTTGGCGGCGGCCGCAAACTCCTTCAGGTTTTTCCAGCCGGAGTCGGCTTTTACAGCCAGTACCGGCACTTCCATGCCGACACGGGCGACCGGGTCAAAGGCTTTGTAGTCGAAATCCATGTTGCCGTTGTAATGGGCGGTGCTGATGGAGTTCGAGTTCCATACGATGTTGTAGCCGTTGGCCGGCGTGGATTTGACATAGGAATAACCGACCGCGCCACCGGCGCCGGTGCGGCTGACTGCGGCGACAGGCACGCCCAACTGCTTGCCCATGGCGTCTGACAGTACCTGGGCAATGGTGGCGCTGGAGCCGCCGAAGAGCACGGTCATCTCTACCGGTTGACTGGGGAAATCCGCGGCCCGAGCGGTGCTCAGCGGCGCCCACGCAAATGCAGCTGCGGACAGCGCCATCAATGCGCGACCCACGATGCGTTTTCTGGAAAACAGGTTTTTCATGGTCTCCTCCTTCTGTCGGTTATAAAGTCCAGGCTGCAGCAGCGTATCGCGGCCGTCAAGTCAGTCGCTTTTGATGATTTCTTCCACTTCGACCCTGCGTCCTTCACGTGCTGATTTGATGCCGGCGCGGATGACGGCCAGCGACCGGCTGGCTTTTTCGCCGTCCATTTCCGGCTGACCCTGGCCGCGCACCGCCGCCGCAAATTCCTCGAGTTCGTCGACGAAGGTGTCGATTTTTTCCAGCTTTACCGGATCGGATTTGTTCGAGCCGCGCTTGAGGAAGCGCAGACCGCTGTGCAGGTTGTAATAGGCGCTGGCTTCCTTGCCGTAGATGTTCATCAGGTAATACTCGGAGGCGGAGGCGTAGCTGGCGTTCAGCGTGGACAGCGCGCCGTTCTCGTGTTCCAGCACCAGACTGGCCACGTCCGGGTTGTCCCCGGGCAGCACCAGCTGCGCGAAACGTCCGCTGACGGCGACCACCGGGCCCATCAGGTATTCGAGCACGTCGGCATAATGAATGCCGATCTGCAGCATGACGCCGCCGGGCATGCCCTCCGCGGTATAGCG
>JAOUIN010000100.1 GCA_029883965.1 Betaproteobacteria bacterium | reverse complement strand
CCAGGTGTTTGCCGCGCGCCTGTGCGGCCTGCGCAGCACCCTTGATTGCAAGATTGTTGGATTCGGTGGCGCCCGATGTCCACGCAATTTCGCGGCTGTCGGCATTGATCAGCGCGGCCACGTCCCTGCGCGCACCTTCAACTGCGCGGCTCGCGGCATGGCCGTAAGCGTGCGTGCCGCTGGCTGGATTGCCGAACTGCTCGGTCAGCCACGGCAGCATCGCCGTAACGACGCGCGGATCAACCGGCGTGGTGGCCGAGTTGTCGAGATACACGGGAGTTTTCATGATGTGGTCCTGCTGCGGCCCGATTCAGTGCTTCTGGGTCAGCGCGGCGATGACACGCTGGCGTTTCTCTTCCACTTCAGCGGCAAAACCCGGATGGCGTTGTTCGACCAGCCCCGTTGCCAGCCCCAGCTTCAGCAGTGCTACGGCAATCGTCGCCGACAGATCGTCAAGATCCGGACTCGCCTTGGCCAGTTGCATGGCTTCTATGGTTTCGTCGCAGAGTTGCTGCATCGCATCGTGCAACTCGCCATCAAACAGTCTGGGTGTGTTCATTTGCCGCGCCGGGAAACTTTCGGTCGATTGTAGCGCGATTCGCCGTGCCGGCAGCTTACAATCACCGGCATGAAATTCATCCTGTATGCGCACGCGGTGTTGCTGGCGTGCGTAGTCTCGGCAAATGCGGTGGCGCAGAACTATCCGAATCGCACGGTCCGCATGATCGTTCCGGTCAGCGCCGGCGGCGTGACCGATGTGTTCGCCCGTACCCTGGCGCAGGGATTCAATGAAGCCTGGGGCCCTTATTTCATCGTGGACAACCGGCCCGGCGCCGGCGGCATGATCGGCTCCGAACTGGTGGCCCGGGCCGCGGCCGACGGCTACACACTGCTGATGGCCTACACCTCGCATGTCACCAATCCGTCATTGTGGGCGCAGCTGCCGTATGACACACAGCGGGATTTTGCGCCGGTTGCAATGATCGCGACCGTGCCCAGTGTGCTGATCGTGCATCCGTCGCTGCCGGTTTATTCGGTGCGCGAACTGATCGCCTTTGCCCGGCGGCGGCCGCACGAATTGGACTACGCTTCATCGGGCGTGGGCACGGCGGCGCATCTCGCAGCGGTGCTGTTCACGCAGCGTGCAGGCCTGTTCCTGACGCATGTGCCGTACAAAGGCGGGTCGCCGGCGGTTTATGAACTGGTCGGCGGGCAGGTGTCGATCATGTTCGGCAGCCTGACCACCGCGCATCAGCATATCCGGTCGGGTCGCGTGCGTGCGCTGGCCGTGACCAGCAGGAAGCGCAATCCTGCGGCGCCGCGCGTGCCCACCGTGGAGGAGGCGGGCGTCCCGGATTACGAGGCGCTGGCGTGGTTCGCGCTGTTTGCGCCGGCACACACACCGGGACTGGTCATCAACAAGCTCAGTTCCGAAGTTGACGCCATGCTCAACCGCCGCGAACTGCGTGAGCGTTTTCTGGCGCAGGGCGCCGAGCTCGCGCCATCATCCCCCGGCGAACTTGCCGACCGTGTGCGCTCGGAGATTGTGAAATGGCGCAATGTGATCCGGACGGCGGGTATCGAGCCCATGAAGAACTGAGGGCGCCGCAGCGCCCGTAGCGCGTGCGCGGGCTACTGCCGGTTGATGCTGAATTTCCCCGGTCCGATCAGCGCCACGGCGATCGCGGTAAACAGGAAAAAGCCCTGAAGCTCCAGCGCCCAGCCGCCGGATTTTCCGAGGTCGAGCAGTTGCGAGCTGTGGGCGAGGGCGACTGCGACCACCATGTTGAATGCCACCAGCACGCCGCCGATGCGCGCGTAAAAGCCGAAAATCAGCAGCAAGGGCGCCAGGACTTCGCCAACAAGCACTCCGTACGCGAAAAAAGCCGGCAGGCCGTGGCTCACGAGCATGCCTTCGATTCCGCTGATGCCGAACCGCAGTTTGGCGATGCCGTGCAGCAGCATGAGTATCCCGAGCGTCAGGCGCAGTATCAGTTTGCCGATGTCGTCCATGGTTGTAGTCTCGATTGATGTGGTTGAGGCGGAATGGAAGCTGAACGGCGCATCATCGCCTGATGCGCCGTCGTTCGGATTGCGACCTGAGCCGGAACGGGTCACGAGTGCCTACCAGCCGGTGGTCTTGGCGCCTTCGGTTGCCAGCAGTACATAAGCCATGATGCAGGGCTCTTTTCCGCGATTTTCCCAGTTGTGGTTGGTCGCGCGCTGGATGATTACGGTGCCCGGCGTCAGGTGAACCTCTTCGCCGGTATCGAGCTGCATCCACAGTTCACCCGCGAGGCAGATCGCGTAATCCACCGAGTCGGTTACGTGCCAGCGCTTGGCCACGCCCGGCTCGTACTTGGCCAGACGGAACACGGAGCCTCCGGCGAGGCTGGTGCCCAGTTCCCAGGTGTTGGGATCTTCCTCGGTCATTTCCACCGGCAGCTTCTTCGTGGCCCACATCGGAATGTTGCCGAATCCCGGCCGCATCGGGATCGGTTCGATGTTGCTGTCCCATTTTATGCAGGATTTGCCTTCCTTGTTGACTCCGGTGACTACTCGGCGGAATTTCATGATTGCTGTACTCCCTTTCAATTCGCGTTTGCTGCCTGATTAAAAAAACACCGGCGCTGGTCCGGCCGGTCTATGCGAGACGTGCTTTTGCCTGTGCCCTGATTTTACCGCGTCTGCCGCGTTCAGTCGGCGCGGATGCCGGCTTCGCGGATCACGCGTGCCCATTTGGTCATTTCCGCGCGGAGCACCTTGTTTGATTCCTCGACGTTGCCGCCGATGATGTCGATGCCGGCGGCGGCGAATCGCTTGGCTGCAGCCGGGTCGCCCAGCGCGGCATTGGCGTCACTGCTGATCCTGTTGAGCGTGGCGCGCGGCGTTTTTGCGGGCGCAAACAATCCGTACCAGACATCGAAGGCATAACCGGGCAATCCGTTTTCAGCGACGGTGGGCAGATCCGGCGCTGCCGGACTGCGCTTGGCACCGGTGACTGCGAGCGCGCGCACCTTGCCGCTTTTTGCATGCGGCAGCATGGTGCCGACGCCGGCGATCGCCATGTGTACTTCGCCCGTGAGCAGTGCGGTGACGCCGGGGCCAGTGCCTTTGTAGGGCACGTGCACCATGTTCACGCCGGCGGTCACGCGAAACAGTTCCGAGCCCAGATGGGATGCGCCGCTGACGCCGCCGGACGCAAAGCGGATTTCACCGGGTTTGCTTTTTGCCAGCTGTACCAGCTCGACCACGGATTTCGCCGGCACCGACGGGTTCACGGCCAGCACGAAGGGCTGGCTACCGACGATCGTCACCGCAGCGATGTCGCGCTGCACGTCGAAGGGCAGCTTTTTGTACAGCGCCGGTGCATAGGAGATGCCGACGCTTTGCAGCAGCAGCGTGTAGCCGTCGGGTACCGATTTCACGGCAATATCGGTGGCGATCACGCCGCCGCCGCCCGGCCGGTTATCGACGATGACCTGCTGGCCCCAGCGTTCAGTCAGAGGTTGCGCCAGCAGCCGTGCAATGATGTCAGTGCCGCCGCCTGCGGCAGATGCTGCAATCATGCGTACCGGACGTTCCGGAAATGTCGCGGCGACTGCGGGGATGCAGGTTGCTGCAATTGCTGCCAGCGCAGTCATGTGCATGATGGTGCGTTTCATGGTTTTACTCCTGTAGTTCAGCGGATGTCAGTGGCGGGCGCCTGGGGATCAGGCGGTGCCCAGCCCCAGATTTTTCTGCAGCAATGCGTAATTGGCGGCCTCCATCGGCAGTTCGCCGGTATTGATCTGATGGTCCAGGGCGGCCACCGCTGCGTTGGCCGGGGTGGCGATGCCGAGCTCCGCGCCTTTGCGCGCAACAAGGCCGCTGATGTATTCGATCTCGCTGGCGCGGCCCTTCAGATGATCGTGGATGGGAGCGGTGCGACCGCCGCCCACGTGCGACAGCAGGGTTTTCATCGTCGTTACAAGGTTTTCGTCGCTGGAGCCGGCAAATTCATCTGCGCGCAAGCCGAAAATCGGTTCGACGCGGTAGCCGAGTGCGGTACCCACCGCCATCGACTCCTTGCCCAGCTTGACCGAGATGTCGAACATGCCCGGCAGTGCGGCCGCTTCGAAATTGCGCAGCCCGAGCAGGCTGAACGGGCCCATGGTCATGGTGTTGGCAATGAGCTTGGTCCATTTCGCGCCGTAGATGTTGTTGGTCACATCGCAGCGCCCGACCTTGCCCATGATGGCCGCGATTTCCTTGACGCGCGGCGTGTACGCGCCGTCGAGTTCGCCGACCGTGAACCATGAACCCTTGCGCGTGGTGTTGCGCTGGATCTGGCCCGGCGTGAACAGCTCCGCCTGCAGTTCCACCACGCAGCCGATGACGCGTTCGCGGCCGATGATGGCGGCAATGGCGTCGTCGTTCATACCGTTCTGTGTGCCGACCACAATGCTGTCCTTTTTTAGGTACGGCCTGATGAATTCGGCGAGCCAGCGCGTGTCGTTGGACTTGGCGGCGAGAAACACGATATCGAATGTCTGTCGCGCCGCAGACAGGTCGCACAGGTTGAGTGCTTTTACCGGCACCTGGAACTGCGAGTCCTTGAACTGGACATGCAGGCCGTTGCTCTTCATGGCCTTGACGTGCGCTGGCCACTGATCGATCAGAGTAACGTCATAACCTGCGTGGGTCAGATCCGCGCCGATGCTGCTGCCGATGGCGCCGGTGCCGAGTACGGCGATTTTTTTGGTCATGGTTTTACGGATTTTGTAAGTTAACGAATGCGATAAATGTTTCTGCCGTCATTCCGGCCGCACAAAGCGCGGGCCGGAATCCAGGGGGATTTTCCAGCACCGACTGGATTCCGGCTTTCCCCCTAAGGGGACTTCCTTCGGGGCGCGCCGGATTGACCTGCATAGGAATGACGGACATTTTTGTATGGGTTTGTGTTTCACCGCCTGACGGTCGTTGTGCGTGACGGTGCTCACGGTGCCTGGACTTTGCTCTGCGCGGCAAGCATCAGCAGCTCGCGCGGGTCATGGTTCTCGATGTCGAGCGCGACATTGGCAATGGCATCCACCGGCGCATCCGGCAGGATGCCGCGGATTTTTGCGGTGACGCCGGCGGCATCGACCGGATTGTCGATCGAGCCGGTGGGGTTGAGGATGTCCGCTCTTACCCACTGGCCGTCTTTTTCAGCCGCGACCCAGCCGGCAAAGTGTTTCGGATACAAGGCGTCGAGTTTGGGGTCATGGACGCAATCAAGCTGTGCGGCGAGCTTGATCAATGCCGGATCGCGCATGCGCTCATCGGTGAACTGCGGCGGCAGTACTGCGCCGTCGACCAGCGCGGCGGCGACGATGTAGCGCAGGCTCATCTGCGCGTTGAGCGCGCTGCCCGGCGCGTAGGCGAAGCCGCACTGCACATCGACGACATTGGACAGGCCGACCTTGACCGGGCGCTGCAGATCCCACGGCGCGCCGATTTTCGCGCGCACCGCCAGTGCCGCGTCGATGTAGGCGTGCGTGCTGCCGCAGCAGGAGTAGGGCTTGATCGAGTTGGTGTCGGTATGCCAGACGCGGCCGAGGTCGCGCGTGAGCTGGGTGACGTCGCTGTCGTCGGAATGCGCCTTCAATACGCCGCCGTCCTCGAACTCGTAGATCTGCGTCGGGCCGGTGAAGCCCATCGCTGCGAGTTCCGCGGCGAGCACGCCCGAATGCGCAGCCTTGCCGGCATGGAAACGTTTGCTCATGGTGCCGTCGGCGTTGAAGGCCCAGGTGCCCGCGCCCTGCGTGCCGGCGAGGCCCAGCGCCCACGCGGTCTGTTCGGGGTCGAGTTTCATCAGCGACGCACAGGCTGCTGCCGCCGCAAACGGCCCGTAGATGCCGGTGATGTGCCAGCCGCGCAGCCGGGTCGCCGACGGATTCGAGGCGAGGCTGGAGCGGATCATGGTTTCGTAGCCGGCGGCAATCGCGGTCACGATGGCCCTGCCGTCCGAGCCGAGCTTTTCCGCCATTGCCAGCGCGGCCGGCACTGCGATTGCGCCGGCGTGGAGTTTGGCATTGTGATAATCATCGAGCTCGAAGGCATGCGCCGCGGAACCGTTGACCATTGCCGCATCGGCCACGCGCAGTGACGGACTGCGGTCGCCCCACACCGTGGCATCGCCGCGGCCAGAGCTGCCGTTGCGTGCCCATTTGAGCAGCATGCCGGCCCACGGGGTGCCGAAACCGTAAATGCCGCAGCCCAGCGTGTCGAGGATCGCGATGCGCACGACTTCACGTGTGCGTTCCGGGATGTCTTTGTATTGGAGCCCGCTGATCCAGGCGGCGAGTTCACGGGTCGGTGCGCCCACGGCGCGACGGTCGTCATTCATGGCGGATTTCTCCTTCATTGCTGCGAGCGGTTTTCCGCAGAGTACGGCATGCGAGCGCCCGATGTCTGCGCCGAGTCCATATGCTAGGAGATATTGCGGCGCCCGGTTTCTTGACATCATTTTTGTGTGCCGCGCATACTGAAACGAGTGATCGCGGGCCGGTGCAGCGCGAGGAAATGCGCAATCCGCATCGGCGGCGGCATCCAATTCTTCATTTGATCAGGAGTTCAGACAATGGAATACGACGTCATAGTCGTCGGCGGTGGCAATGCCGCCTGCGCCGCAGCCGTATCGGCGCGGGAAAATGGTGCGAGAAAAGTACTGCTGCTGGAAAAGGCGCCGAAGGCGCAGCGCGGCGGCAACACCCATTTCAGCGGCGCGATATTCCGTTTTGTGTTCAACCACGCGGATGAAATCGACCGTTTTGTACCCGATGTCGAGGACGAGTATCCGGGCTTTCATTCCGGCGTGCCGGTGTATCCGCACGAGGCATTCACCGAGGATCTGATGCGGGTTACCGACGGCCGCAGCGATCCCGAACTGTCGAAGCTGATGATCGACGAATCCTACGACACCACCTGCTGGCTGCAGGATGTGGGCAAGCACCACTTTGAGCTGGCCAAGTCGGTGATGGGCATCAAGGTCGGCGACAAGATCAAGTGGCCCAAGGGTGCGATCGTGCGCACGGTGCATGAAGGCGTGGGCCTGTCGAAGCAGTGGTTCCAGACCTGCGAAGCCATGGGCGTGGAAATCCGCTACGAAGCGCATGTCCTTGATCTGGCGATGAACGGGCAGGGCAGCGTGAAAGGCGTGGTCGTGCGCGGTGACAAAGGCCTGCAGACCATCAAGGCCGGCGCGGTCATCCTCGCCTGCGGCGGTTTCGAGACCAATCCGGCGTGGCGCACGCATTACCTCGGCCAGGAATGGGGCCACGCCAAGGTGCGCGGCTCTAACTTCAACTACGGTGACGGCCTGCGCATGGCGATCGAGGCTGGCGCCATGCCGTGGGGCCACTGGGGCGGCTGCCATGCCACGCCCATCGTTGCCGACGCGCCGGATTACGGCCAGCGCAACCTCACCGACAAGACCAACCGCCTGTCGTATCCGTACGGCGTGATGATCAACGTCGAGGGTAAACGCTGGATCAATGAGGCACCGGATTTCCAGTCATTCACGTACGCCAAGTACGGTGGCCTGATCCTGAAGCAGCCGAAGAGCCTTGTGTACCAGATCTTCGATGCCAAAACCATGCACCTGCTCGAGCCGCGTTATTCCAGCAGCGAGCCTTTCCGCTCCGACACGCTCGAAGGCCTGGTCAGGCAACTGAAGGTCGACCATGCGCAGGCGATGAAAACGCTCAACGAGTACAACGCCGCCTGCGGTCACGGCGGCCCGTTCAATGCCGCGGTGCTCGACGGTTTGCACACCGAAGGCATAGATCCGCCCAAAACCAACTGGGCGCAGAAACTCGACACGCCGCCGTACGTGTCGTGGCCGGTGACCGGCGGCATCACCTTCACTTTCGGCGGACTGCGGATCGACAAGCAGACGCGCGTCATCTCCACCGGCTGGAAACCCATACCCGGCCTCTACACCTGCGGCGAGATGGTCGGCGGGCTGTTCCATTACAACTATCCGCTGGGCACGGGGCTGATGTCGGGCGCAGTCTTCGGCCGCATTGCCGGGCGTGAAGCGGCGAAAGAAGCGATGGGCGGCAAGGCGAAGGGCAGGCCCGTGAAAAAAGCGGCGGCGAAAAAAGCGGCAAAGAAGGCGG
>JAOUIN010000427.1 GCA_029883965.1 Betaproteobacteria bacterium | reverse complement strand
CAGACTTTCGAGGTTCGTCAGGCCCATCGCGGCGGACACCTCGGACATTTTCCCGTTGGTGCCGAGGTAAACCACGCGGTCATATCCGCTGAAGCCGAAGTTCTGCATCAGCCTGAGCTTTTCAGCCAGTGCGTCGTTGTCGGTGACAATCGCGCCGCCCTCGAAGGTATTCACGATTTTGGTGGCGTGAAAGCTGAAGACCTCGGCCTCCCCGAATCCGCCGATCATCCGCCCCTCGTGCGTGCAGCCGAATGCATGGGCCGCGTCGTACATGAGCTTGAGCTTGTGGCGCCGCGCCAGTGCCGCCAGTTCCTCGACCGCGCAAGGCTGTCCCCACAGGTGCACGCCGATGATGCCGGTGGTGCGCGGCGAAATGGCAGCCTCGACGCTGCGAACGTCCAGGCAGTGTGTGTCCGGATCGATGTCGGCAAACACCGGGGTGATTTCCTGCCATTGCAGCGCATGCGCAGTCGCAACGAACGTAAACGCGGGAACGATGACCTCACCGCGCAGATCCAGCGCCCGGATCAGCAATTCCAGCCCTATCGTTCCATTGGTCACCAGGATGCAGTGGCGCACGCCGACCATTTCGGCAATGCGCTGCTCGAGTTCAATCACGTAGTCCCCGCGGTTGGTCAGCCAGCGCCGGTCGAGGATGTCGTTCAAACGCGTCAAAAACCGCTGACGATCACCGATGTTGGGCCGGCCGACGTGAACCGCTTCCGCACACGCGGGCGGGTGGCCGAAAATCGCCAGCTCGACGGCAGATTCCGGCTGCGGCCGCATATCCGTGGGTTTCATTTTTTCCGTACCGCCGCCTTTCTGTCTCGCATGCCGTGCAGGCCAATGATCAATTGCCACGGCGCAATGCGCTCACGTCCATCGCCATTCTGCGCCGCGCCACTTCGGCTGCACTCATGTCCGGCGTAATTTGGCCCAGGGCTTCGAACTGCCTGCGCGTAAACGGCTTTCGGCCCCACCGGTCCGGCGCTGACGGCAGATCTTCGCCCCGGATCAGCCGCCCGACGACATCATAGAACAGGACCAGCTGGTAATCGTAGGTGCGCAGCAACAGCGTGCCGCCGGTATCGCCGGGCAGCAGCGGAAAACGCGCGACCGCGATAATCGGCCCGGTGTCGATTTGCGGCGCCATGTGATGGCAGGTCGTACCGAACTGATCCGCGCCTTCATAAACGGCAAAGTTGTTGCAGCCGTAACCCGGATATTCCGGCGGTCCCGGGTGAAAATTTATTGCCAGCTTCGCGCGGCTCAACAGCGGCGGCGCCACGATCCACCGCGACAGGTAGCTGATGATGAGGTCGGGGCGCGCATCGTCCAGCGCAGCAGGACGGGGATCACCCCAGTCGCCCAGAAAAACCTGCACGGCGTCGAAATAGCGCCTGCAGTATTCAACCGCGCGGTCGACATGCCCGTCGCGCGCCTTGCCGAGGAACAGCACGGATTTTCCGTTTTTATTCATCGGCGGAGTTTTTGCTGTCGCACGAGCGGAATGTCCGATGCATTACGCAGTGCGGGCAAATCCGGGTATCGGGGCCGGGCCGCCAACGCGGACTAACTCCGGGCGCTGATCCGGTAATACCCGCGATAAGCCTGGGTACAACCGAACTTCGTTTCACGCGCGGCATCATGAATGAGCCGGCCGGGGTTTTCGCTCAGGTACTGCTCCAGCGCCTCCAGCGGTCCGGGACCAAACTCGGGGCGCACCGGGTGTCCATTGATGATCGTATCTTCGACAATCAGGTAATCGCCCTGGCGCAACAACGGGACCAGCACATTGAGTTCGCGCAGCACGTGCGACGCCACATGATCGGAATCCAGCATCAGCAACAGGGCGCCGGTTCGATTCTCGGGTATCAGTTGCCGGATGACGTCGACGATATCGGGCGAGCCGCTGTCTCCCGCGATAAGACTCAGTTTCGGGTGTGCCGCCGCCAGCGGATGCAGGTCGGTATGCTCAATGTCGATACTGATGACCTGGCCTTCCCGCGCGCTCGCTGCGAACAGATCCGCAAAATACAAGGCCGAACCGCCGTGCCGCGTGCCCGTCTCGAGCAACC
>JAOUIN010000426.1 GCA_029883965.1 Betaproteobacteria bacterium | reverse complement strand
CAGGGCTGCCTGCAGACCGACCCCGCAGGAACGGAGGCACTGCCGCCGGGACCGTGGGTCGTCAAAGGGCAGATCACCGCCGGTGGCCGCGGCAAGGCAGGTCTGATCAAAAAAGCCGCCACTGCCGCTGAAGTCGCAGCACGCGCTGCGGAAATCATCGGTAAATCCGCCAAAGGCCGCACCGTGCGCGCCGTGCGCGTCGAGCAGCAGGTTAACGGCGCCAGTGAAGCCTACATTGCGATGATGCTGGACCCCGCCGCTGCCGGTGTACGCATCATCATGGCGGCGCAGGGCGGAATGGATATCGAAACACTGCCGCGCGAGGCATTGCACGCCGATACCGCGCCGGCCGACGGCGCGGCGCTCGCGGCCGCTGCGGAACGGCTGGCCGTAACGTTTGACGCGTCGCTGCGACAGGCCCTGACAGAAGCCGGTCGCGCCTTGGCCGGCGCCTTTGTCACCACCGAGGCGCTGCTGATCGAAATCAATCCGCTGTTTGTCAGCAGTGACGGCAGCTGGGTGGCCGGTGACGCCAAGTTCGTCACCGACGACAATGCCCTGCCGCGCCAACCGGCGCAGCGCGCCCTGCTGGAGGATGTGCGCGGCCCCTATCTCGAGACCGCGGTAAAAGATGCCCACGGCTGTGACTACGTCGTCGTCGACCCGGCCGGTGAAATTGCGCTGCTGACCACAGGCGCCGGCCTGTCGATGATGCTGATCGACGAAATGCGCGCTGCAGGACTCAAACCGTACAACTTCCTCGATATCCGCACCGGCGGCCTGCGTGGTGAAACCAGGCGCCTGGTCAGCGTGCTGCAATGGATGCACCAGGGCGCGAACGTCAAAGTCCTGCTGATCAACATCTTTGCCGGCATCACCGAACTGGGTGAGTTTTCGCGGTTGCTGGTCAGCGCGTTACGGGCTGTGCCTGAATTCAAAGTGCCGGTGGTCGCGCGTCTGGTCGGCAACGGCATGGAAACTGCGCGCACGGTGCTGGCTGAAGCCGGCATCACGTTGCACAGCGATCTCGACGCGGCGTTACTGGAAGCGCGCACACACGTGGAGGCACGAAAATGATGTCGCCCCGCCTGGACCGCAATACCAAAGTCATCCTGCAGGGCATTAGCGGGCGCGCCGGGCGCCTGCACAGCAGGTTGATGCGCGAATACGGCACGAATCTGGTCGCAGGCGTTGCACCGCCAAAAGATACCAATGAAATCAACGGCATACCGCTGTTTCCGGATTGCGCATCGGCAGTCAAGGCCACCGGCGCCACGGTCAGCGTGGCCCTGGTCGGCGCTTATGACCTGCTGGAAGCCATGCGCGAAGCCGTCGCCGCCGGAATCAAGATGATCGTCACGCCCACCGAGGGCATGCCGGTGCACGATGCGCTGAAAGCCAAACGGCTGACACAAGCCGCCGGCGTATTGTGGATCGGCGGCTCAACACCGGGCATGGCCGTCGCCGAAGTCGCGAAGCTGGGTTTTCTGCCCGATGTATCCCTGAAATCCGGACCGCTGGGACTGATGTCGAAATCCGGCACGCTGTCGTACGAAGCCGGGTTCCGGCTGGCGCTGCGCGGTGTCGGCACCTCAGTGTGGGTGGGCGTCGGCGGCGATCCGGTCAAGGGTGCGCGGTATTCGGACCTGGTGCCGTTTTACGCGCAGGACGCGCAGACGCGCGGCCTGTTGATCATCGGTGAAATCGGCGGCCGCGATGAAGAGGATTTTGCCGAAGCGCTGGTCGCACACCGTTTTGCCAAACCGGTATTCGCATTGATTGCAGGCCGCACCGCGCCGGAAGGTGTAGCGATGGGACATGCCGGCGCCCTGACCTACGGTTCTCACGGCGGTTATGCCGCCAAGCGTGCAGCACTCGAGTCCGCGGGCGCGGAGGTGTTCGACACGCTCAATGCAATGGTGGCGGGTGTTGCCGCGAAGCTCCTGGTCTGACGCCAGGCGGATGTTCACGACAGGTAAAAACAAACCCCGCCGGAGCGGGGTTCTGTTTAGTGTTTCCCTCAACGATCAGCAGACCGGTTGGGTCACCGCGGCACGACGCGCGCCGTTTCGCCGCCACC
>JAOUIN010000425.1 GCA_029883965.1 Betaproteobacteria bacterium | reverse complement strand
CGGCCCGGAGCCGGCGGTGTCATCGGCATAGAGGCGGTGCTGCGCTCGCCCGCCGACGGTTACACGCTGCTCTTCGGCACCTCGGGCTCACTGGCACTGGCGCCCGCGCTGAATCCGAAGCTGCCATACAACGTGTTCACGGACCTTGCACCGATCACGCTGGTGGTCATCAATCCTCAGATCCTGGTGGTGCATCCTTCGCTGCCGGTCAAATCAGTGCGCGACCTGATCAAACTGGCCAAGTCGAAGCCGGGGCAGATCAACTATGCGTCGGTCGGCCCCGGCAGTCCCAACCACATGGGCATGGAACTGCTGAAATCGATGGCCGGCATCGATATGGTGCACATCCCCTACAAAGGCACGGCGCCGGCCGTCACCGACCTGATCTCGGGTCAGGTATCGCTGCTGTTCAACAGCATGCCTTCGGTATTGCCGCACGTGAAAACTGGACGCCTCAGGGGCATCGCCGTGGGCAGCGCCAAACGCTCACCCGCCGCGCCTGACATCCCCACGGTCGCCGAAGCCGGGCTCACCGGCTATCAGTACGTGACCTGGTATGCACTGCTGGCACCGGCAGCAACGCCGAAAGACGTGATTGCGAAGATCAACGCCGACTCGGTGCGTATCCTGTCGCAGCCGGACATGGTCGAGCGCTTCGCCAGTCAGGGCGCCGAACCTGCGCCCGGTACGCCTGACGCACTGGGCCAGTTCATGCGCGCGGAGCACGAAGGCTGGAAGAAAGTCATCAAGACGGCAAACATCAAGCTTGACTGAATTAAACAATATAAGTATTTGATTTTATTTGTTATTTTTGATATGCGCCAGCAGGCCGCGGGCGGCATTTTCAACCAGGTCGAGCACATCCTCAAACCCCTGCTCGCCACCGTAGTACGGATCGGGCACGTCGCGCCGCTCGACCTCTTCGGCAAATTCAAGCAACAGCCGCAGGCGGTCGCGGGACGCATCCGGACATAACGGCAGCAACTCGCCCAGGTTGGCCTCGTCCATCGCCAGCACATAATCAAAGCGTTCGAAGTCCGCGGGCGTGACCTGCCGCGCCCGCAGCATACTGAGGTCGTAACCGCGGCGAGCTGCGGCCGCCTGTGCGCGCAGGTCCGGCGGAGCACCGATGTGATAGTCATGCGTGCCCGCGGAATCGGTCAGCACCTGCTCCGTCATGCCCTGTTGCTCCAGCAGATGTCTGAAAACACCTTCGGCCGTGGGCGATCGGCAGATGTTGCCCATGCACACGAACAGTACCCCGGTGCTCCGGTCTTGCGCACCCATGCTATTTTTGTGACGCCTGTTTCAGCGGGCAGGCGTTGATATCAAAGGAATCATCGTCAATACGCTCATATATCGCCGCAAGCGCCTGGTCTTCGGTACGAAAAAAATTCTGCTCTCCGATCTTGGCGTCAAGCCCGGTGTTCTCGATGATTTTCATGACCTGCAGTTTCAGCCCGCTGAATACCATGGTGACGCCGCCGTCCTGCAGACGTTGCACCAGATGCCTGATGACCTCCTCGCCTGATCCGTCGATTTCATTGATGGCATTGCCGACAACCAGAATGAACCGGGCCCCGGGATTGCGCGCAACCTGCTCCAGCACGGCGTCCTCGAAATAAGGCACATTGGCGAAATACAGGGGGCCGTCAAAACGCAGGACGACGATATGGTCGCTGGTGCGCAGGTTATGTGTACGCGCATCGCGCAGCGTGCCGTCGGCATGACGCCCCAGGATGACAACCCGCGGGTTCATGCTGCGATATAGATAAAGTACGATTGCCAGGCCTGCGCCCAGCAGTATCCCGGTATCCAGATGCGGCGCAAAACCCAGTGTCGCGAAAAAGGTGACCAGTGATGCAATGCCGTCGTGCCGGTGTGCTCTCCACGCCATTTTCATGGCATCGAAGTTGATCAGATTGAAGACCGCGACGATGATGACGGCAGCCAGCACCGATTGCGGCAAATGATAAAGCAGCGAGGTCAGCAACAGCAGCGTCAGCAGCACGATGAATCCGGTCACCACCGACGAGAATCCGGTGACGGCGCCGGCATTCAGATTCAACGCCGATCTTGAAC
>JAOUIN010000424.1 GCA_029883965.1 Betaproteobacteria bacterium | reverse complement strand
GTGCGCCGACAGATCCATATGTATCCACGGACGCTTCTCAGTAAAGCGCTGCAAGAGTCGTGCCGCGAGGATGTGGTCGGCTTCGCCGTCGAGCGTGCATTGCTTGACATCAGCCGCTGCGCTGTCGAGCGCGCTGTCGTAATCGTCATCCATCGGAAAAACACACAGCCGTTCGCCGGACGCAACGCCTGCCGCCAGCGCCTGTTTTGCGAGCGCCTCGCTGGTTGCGAATATGCCGCTGTAGCGGCTGCCCAGGGCAACGTGCATGGCGCCTGTCAGCGTCGCAAAATCGACTATGACATCGGGTTTGGCGCGCGCCGCCAGCGTCAGCGTATCTGCAAGCACCATTCTGCCTTCGGCATCGGTATGCACGATTTCGATCGTGGTGCCGTTCAGTGCGGTGACGATGTCGTTCTGCTTGTAGGCACGCGGACTCAGATGGTTTTGCGCCAGCGCCAGCCAGCAGTCGATATTGACCTTGAGTCTGGCCGCAGTCGCGGCGGCAAGGATGCCCAGCGCCACGGCGGAACCATTCATGTCTTCATGCATGCCGCTCATGTAGCGCGCGGGCTTCAGATTATGCCCGCCCGTGTCGAAGCAAATGCCCTTGCCCACGAGCGCGATGGTCTTTTTCGCGCCGCGCGGCCGGTAACGCAACCGCACGATCGCGGCATCGTCCTCGTCACTGCCCTGCGCCACCGCGCAGAACGCACCGGCACCCATGCGTCGCAGCCGCTTGTAGTCGAATTCCTCACGCGTCCATCCGTTTTTCCGAGCGAGCATGCGCACACGCCGCCGGTATTCCGCCGGGGTCAGCTCATTCGGCGGCAGCACGGTCAGTTCGCGGCACAGCACATTGCCTTCAGCCGCCGCACGTACCTGCCGGAAACCATCCGCCGCGAGAACGCCGTACAGCCGTATCGTTTTCAGCGCCTTTGCTTCGGGCTTTTTCTTGCGCTGCGGCAGCACAATGCCATTGACCCACCCGACATAGACCGCCATTTCCGCCAGCGCCGTACGCGAAGATGCGGCGCCGACAACAATCACCGTCAGCTCTTCCGGATGCTCGCTCAACAGCAATCCCGCGGCCCTGCGCAGCAGGGTCTGCTGCTCAAAAACGGATGTTTTCCGGTCGGGAGTGACCCATGAGACCAGCGCGCCTTGCGCGGTCTCGACGCTGACCGGCGCTTTCGTCAGATCAGCGATTTTTTTGCCACGGCGGCCGAGTGTCTTCGCCATGACTTCGCTCATCGGGATTTGCGCCGCTGCAGTTCCTGCCGGCGCGATAATCAGAACGTGGCGGGCGCGGGCGAGCTCTCCCGCACCCGGTATACCGGATTGCACATGAAGCCTGGCAAGCATTATTGAATTCCCATCGGTTGGCAGCAGCGTGATTATAACGGCCGTGTTCCTGCGGCCTGCTAAAATCGGCGTCGTCCGCAACCTGACATAATTGCCACGCCATGCGCCCTTATCTCGACCTGCTGCGCCACGTGCTTGATCATGGCACCCGCAAATCCGACCGTACCGGAACGGGCACGCTGTCGGTGTTCGGTGCTCAGCTGCGCTTCGACCTGAATGCGGGCTTCCCGCTGATGACAACCAAGAAAGTGCACCTGAAGTCGATCATCCACGAATTGCTGTGGTTCCTCAAAGGCGAGACCAATACGCGCTACCTGAAGGAAAACGGCGTCTCGATCTGGGACGAATGGGCCAAGCCGGACGGCGAACTTGGCCCGGTCTACGGTTACCAGTGGCGGTCATGGCCGGCGGCTGACGGCCGTCACATCGATCAGATCAGCCAGGTGCTGGAACAGTTGCGCAAGAATCCGGATTCACGGCGCATGATCGTATCGGCCTGGAATGTTGCCGATCTCGACCGGATGGCACTAATGCCCTGCCATGCGTTTTTCCAGTTTTACGTCGCCGATGGCCGGCTGTCGTGCCAGCTCTACCAGCGCAGCGCCGACATGTTTCTCGGCGTGCCGTTCAACATCGCATCGTACGCGCTGCTGACACTGATGATTGCCCAGGTGTGCGGCCTGAAGCCCGGTGATTTCGTACATACCTTCGGCGACACCCAC
>JAOUIN010000423.1 GCA_029883965.1 Betaproteobacteria bacterium | reverse complement strand
CGCCTATGTCCCGGGACTGCACATCCGCGGAAGGATGAATCAGGCTCACCGGCAAAGATCCTTGAATGTCTGGTAATCGCGGATGTAATCACCCTCATCATACCAATCGTCGGCCAGCACCATGAGCACGCAGCCCGGCGAAAAATCGAACATCTCATGCCAGATCATCGGCTCAAGAATCAAACCTTCGGTGTTGCCTGTCAGATGCACGTCCTCGCGACTGCGACCGTCATCGAGCAGGATGGTGCAGGTGCCGGTGATGCAGACCAGCACCTGGCGAAGTTTGCGGTGTGCATGCCGGCCGCGGCGGACGCCGGCACGCGTACCGTAGATGTAATACACGCGGCGCACCGGGAACGGGATATTGCGTTCGGCCTCCAGCGACACCAGCCACCCCTGGTCGTCACCTAACTCTTTGAATTTAATTGTTTTTTTAAGCATCCTCAAGGGCCTGGGCGTAGACACCAGCGCGATCCGGCGTAGTTCACGGGCAGCATTACCGCAATGGTGATGAAAATCGCGACCCGCGCCATGATGCCCGCCACCTCGATCAGCACAGCGTTGATCAGCGTTCCGGTCACCAGACTCGCAATATAAAACAGTGTGAACGCGGCGAAACGCGCGCGGCTCAGCGGCGCGCCGAAGACATGGCGCGAGTACAGGAAATATGCGGCGACCAGGCCGGCAATATAGGCCAGCACATAGGACGGAATGTGCGGCATGACAAACAGCGCGCCCTGATAGACCAGCAACGACAGTCCGGTATTGACCCCGCCCGCGACCAAGAATCGCATGAAGCGACCGGCTTCCCCGCGCGGGGCCGCCGAGCCCGTCTGTGCCGCACTGTTCTCAGTCATGTTCGTGGTCGCCGCGCGTGGCACCGGGAAAATCCCGCTGCGCCCGGATGATGCCCAGCGGACGGTTCTTGGTGTTCTCGTAGGCGCGCCAGACGTAGTTCCCGACGATGCCCAGGCCGAGCAGGATCAATGATGCCGAAAACAATATGGTCACCATGATCGCGGTATAACCCTGGACCTCGATGAATCCCGTCATGCGCAGTGCCAGCAGCACTGTTCCCAGCAACATGAATGAAAAAGTACCGGCAACGCCAATCACCATCAGTATGGTTATCGGGATATCGGTGAAGGAAAATATGCTGTCAAACAGGTACTGCAGCTTCTTGCGCCAGGTCCAGCCGCTTTCGCCTTGCGCACGTGCACGCCGGACATAGGGCACTTCAGCCCGGTCGAATCCGATCCACAGCAATTGCGCAATCAGCGAACTGTGCGACTCCTCCAGGCGCAACAGCACGTCGCGTGCCTTGCGCGTAACCGCGAACATGTCGACCCCTGCAACCGGCATTTCCGGCTGTATCAGCGCCCGATACACGCGCCAGAACAATCCGGCGGCCACTTTGCCGGCCAGCGGATCCTCGCGGCCTGTGCGCGTGCCCACCGCCACATCATGCCGGCCAGCCGCCAGCGTCCGGAAAAAATCCGTCACCAGTTCCGGCGGCTCCTGCAGGTCAGCCGCCATGACCGCGATGAACTCGCCGCGCGCCTGCGCCAGTCCAACCCGTATCGCCGTAAAAGAACCGAAATTGCGCGACAGCGCCACCAGCTGTGTCGGCACGGCGCAACCGGAGAGATGATTCAGCAGCCATTCCTCGGAGCCGTCAGGGCTGCCATCAATCACGAACACCACCTCCATGCGACCGTCGATTCCGGCACCAATGGATTCCACCACGCGCACCAGCTCGGGCAGAAACGCCTCGTTGCGATACACGGGGATCACCAGCGAGTGCGTGATGGTGTCGGTCACGCCGGCTCCGCGGCAAGAAACTGCTTGCGGTACAGATTCGCGTACTTGCCCTCACGCGCCAGCAACCCCGCATGGTCGCCGATTTCGGCGATGCGACCATGATCGAGCACAACAATGCGATGGGCTTTTTCTATGGTCGACAGCCGGTGGGCAATGACGATGGTGGTACGCCCGCGCATCAGCACTTCCAGCGCCGCCTGCACATGGCGCTCGGACTCCGTGTCCAGCGCCGAAGTGGCCTCATCGAGTATCAGCACCGGCGCATTCTTCACCAGCG
>JAOUIN010000422.1 GCA_029883965.1 Betaproteobacteria bacterium | reverse complement strand
GACTATCCCACCAAGACCTTACGGGTCATCGTGCCGGCCGGACCGGGTGGCGGCACCGACATCATTGCCAGGACCATCTCTCCGAAACTCGGGGACCTGTTCGGACAGAACGTAATTATTGAGAATCGCGCGGGCGGTTCCACCAATATCGGCACGGAACTGGTCGCCCGTGCAGCCCCGGACGGTTATACCGTGCTGATGGCCAGTACGCCCCACGCGATCAACCCCAGCCTTTTTGCCAAGCTGAACTTTGATCCCATCAGGGACTTCACTCCGATCAGTCAGCTCGCCACCACACAGACGGTCTTTGTGGTGCATCCATCGCTTCCCGTAAGAAATGTGAAGGAATTCATCGCGCTGGCCAAAGCGCGTCCGGGACAGCTTACTGCCGGCACGTCCGCAGGGACTTCCCAGCAGCTCGCAGTAGAGTTGTTCAAGGTCATGGCCAAGATAGACGCCGTGAACGTTCCGTACAAAGGCGCCGGCCCTGCGCTGACCGATGTGATTGCCGGCCACGTACAGTTTCAGGTCAACACGCTGGTTGCGACCCTGCCGCACATCAAGAGCGGGCGCCTGCGCGCGTTGGGTGTATGCGGACCGCGACGCTCCCCGATCATGCCGGAGCTGCCTACCGTAGGTGAAACGCTCCCGGGCTTTGAATCAGCAGGCTGGTACGGGCTGCTCGGCCCCGCAGGTTTGGCACGGGAAATCACCGCAAAGTTACGGGAAACATTCAGGAGTGCACTGTCTGACTCTGCGATCAAAGCACGGTTAGCCGGCCAGGGAGTGGATGTCATCGCCGGCTCGCCGGAAGAGTTCAGTGCCTTTCTTGACCGGGAAATCCCGAAATGGGCGGCAGTCGTCAAGGCTTCCGGACTGAAACAGAATTGATCGGCTGCCCAACAGTGAAATCAAACAGGTTTTCCGGATTCGTTCAATCATCAATACAGGAATCATCATGTCCAAGAACAATGACCGCATGACCACCCGCATGCGCAAACTGCTGGCAGGGCCCGGTTGCGTGGTTGCCCCCGGAGTGGCCGACGCCTTCGGCGCCCGCCTGGTAAAAATGGAAGGCTTCGAAGCGGTGTACATGACCGGCTTCGGCACCAGCCTGACACGGCTGGGCATGCCCGACGTCGGTCTGCTCACCGCGAGTGAAATGATCGACAACGCCAGTCGCATCGTTGATGCCTCGGAACTACCGGTGATCGCAGATGCCGACACTGGTTACGGCAATCCGATCAACACGCGGCGCACCATCCGCGATTACGAAAAAGCCGGTGTTGCCGGCGTGCACCTCGAAGACCAGTCATGGCCCAAGCGCTGCGGCCATCTCGCCGGCAAGCGCGTCATCCCCGTTGACGAGATGGTAGCCAAGATCAAGGCGGCCTGCGATGCACGGCGTGACGACGATTTCGTGATCATCACGCGCACCGATGCCATCGCCGTCGAAGGCATGGACGCGGCGCTGGAACGCGGCGAGCGTTACCGCGAAGCCGGCGCCGATGTGCTGTTCATCGAAGCGCCGGTCGGCCGTGCCGAGGTCGAGGTGGTCTCGAAACGATTCAAAGGTGTGCCGCTGCTCTACAACATGGCCGCCAGCGGCAAGACCCCGGACCTGCCCGCGGATGAACTGGGCAGGCTCGGCTTCAAGCTCGCGATCTATCCGAACTGGATGCTGCTCGCGGCAATCCCGGCCATGCAGAACCTGCTGCGCGAACTGAAAAAGACCGGCTCGATTGCGCACATGCGCGACAAGGTCGCGAACTTCAAGCAGTTCACCGACATCGCCGGCCTGCCCGAAGTGATGGAACTGGAGAATCGCTACGGCCTGCCCGAAGACCAGCGCGCCGCCTTATAGATCGATATAACGTATTGTTTTTATTGAGATAAATATGCCTGCGCCACGCACACTGTTCGACAAGATCTGGGACAGTCACGTCATTTTCGAGAAACCGGATGGCGATGCGCTGCTGCACATCGATCGCAATTTTGTTCATGAAGGTTCGTTCCACGCCTTCGGCGCGCTGGCCAAGGACGGACGCAAGGTCCGCATGCCGAGCCAGACATTTGCGGTCGCTGATCACTACGTGCCGA
>JAOUIN010000421.1 GCA_029883965.1 Betaproteobacteria bacterium | reverse complement strand
ATCGAATGCCTTCTCGATGTGTTCGATGTCGCGCGCCCAACACGACAGGCCCGAAGCCTGCTGTGCAGCGTACGACATCGCGTAACGCGATTGATCGACGTTCAGTTTGAGGATCGCCGCAGATGCCGCGGCCGCGCCGAAGATGTTGCCGAAGCTGTGCGTCGAGTGGCCGCGCTCACGAAAACGCTCAATGCCCAGCGCCTGCGACATGCGCGCGCACACGTCGTAACCCAGTACCAGCGCGCGCAGCAATGCCGTGCCCCCTGCGCGTTCGCGTTCGGCCAGCGCCAGCGCTGCCGGAATAATGCCGCAGCCGGGATGCACCAGCGCCAGGTAATAGGTGTCGTCGGTCTCGTCGGCATGACCGTGCATGCCGTTGGCCAGTGCCGCGTTGATCGCCGTGGTCCTGATCGAAGTGCCAATGACGGTGGCTTCGGGCACGCCGCCCTGGGTTTGAATGAATTCGATGGCCCGTCGTCCCGGCAACAGCCGTGACCCGGACAGCATCGCGGCCAGCGTGTCGAGCAGATGGTGTTTGGCGCGCTCGGTGACACCGGCGGGGAGTGCGCGGCGCGATGCACCGGCAATATATTTCGCGAGCGTACGGGTCAGCGGCATTACTGCCGCGTTCGATTTTTTCATGGCGATCTGCCGGTCAGTTCGGATCGATGCCGGCGGCTTTGATCACCTTCGCCCACTTGTCGGTTTCCGCCTTGATGTATGCGGCGAATTCCGCCGGGCTGCTGCCCACCGGTTCGGCACCGTCATTCATCAGCCGTTTGCGCACCTCCGGATTCTGCACCGCGCGCACCACGCCGGCATGCAGTTTGCTGATGATGTCACCCGGTGTGCCCGCGGGCGCGAGCACGCCGTACCACTGCACGGCTTCATAGCCCGGCACCCCCGCTTCGGCGATGGTCGGGATGTCATCGGCCCCGGGTGCACGTTTGCTTCCGGTCACGCCGAGCGCACGCAGCCGCCCCGACTTGATGTGGGGCTGCGCCGACAGCATGTTGGGCATCATCACCGGCACATGGCCCGCGATCAGATCGGTGACGCCGGGCCCCGAACCCTTGTACGGCACATGCAGCATTTTCAGCTTGGCCATGACCAGAAACAGTTCCATCGACAGGTGCGGGCTGGTGCCCTTGCCCGCCGAGGCGAAATTGAGTTCGCCGGGACGCGCCGTGGCAAATGCAATGAAAGCCTTGAGATTGCGCGACGGCAGCGACGGGTGGATTACCAGCACGTTCGACAGCGCCACCGCCTGCGAGATCGGCGCCAGATCCTTGAGCGCGTCGTACGGCACTTTCTTGTACATCGCTGGATTAATCGCCAGCGTACTGATGCCCATCAGCAGCGTGTAGCCGTCGGGCGCGGCGCGCGCCACCGCCTCACCGCCGATCATGGTGCCGGCACCGGGACGGTTCTCGACGATGACCTGCTGGCCGAGAAACTGCGTGAGCTGCGGCGCGAGTATGCGTGCCGAAATGTCGGTGCCGCCCCCCGGGGACGAGGGCACGATCAGGCGCACAGTGCGCGTCGGATAAGTGCTTTGCGCGACCGCAGGGAGTGCCGGCACCACCAGCGCGGTCAGAGCGAGGGATATAAATAACCTGTTGATTTTATTCATAATTTTCTCATTCATTAGAGATGGGAATACAGCACCTTGCCGGCCACCGGCATGGCTGCGGTGAGGATTTCGCCGCGATAGGAATCGACCACATACAAAGTTTTTCGGTCAGCGCCGCCGTAGGCCATGTTGGTCATGCGGTTGCCTTTGTGCCGGCTCTGCACGCGTGCCAGCGGTTCGCCCAGCGGACTGAACAGCCAGACGATGCCGGGCCGCGCATGCGCCGCCGAAAGATTGCCCGTCTCATCCATCGCCAGACCGTCGGGACCGTGGATTCCGGGCAGCAATGCAAACACGCCCGCTTTTGAAATGCCGCCGCCTTTCAGCGGGCAATGCCACATGCAGTTGGCACGCGTCATCGCCACATACATGACCTTGTCCTGCGGATCGAGCACGATGCCGTTGGGACTGGGCCCGTTGTCAATCAGGCAATCGAGACGGCCGTCGGTGCCGTGACGATAGACGCGTCCGGTCGGAT
>JAOUIN010000099.1 GCA_029883965.1 Betaproteobacteria bacterium | reverse complement strand
TCGGGCGCACGCGCGCCGGCGCCAGGGCCATTGCTTCACACACCGGTTCGCTCGCCGGCGAAGACGCGGTGTTCGACGGTGTCATCCGCCAGCGTGGCGTCATCCGTGCGCGCAGCGATGAACAGCTGCTGGATTTCGTCGATATTTTTTCGCAATGCGCGCTGCCGGCAGGCAGGGGCATCGGTTTCATCACGCGCTCGGGCGGTGCCGGCGCACTGATGGCCGATCGCGCCGAAGAACTGGAACTCGATGTGGCAACGCTGAGCGCCGATACGACCAGTGCATTGCGCAAAGTCGTGCCGGCCTTCGGCTCGACCAGCAATCCGGTAGACATCACCGCGCAGGGGCTGGTGAATCCGGCGCTGATGCGCGACAGCCTGAAAATCCTGTTGTCCGATCCCAAGGTCGATGCTGCGATTGTGTGGCTGTCATTCACGGATAAATACGCGGAAATCACCGTGCAGAGTTTTGTCGAAGCGAAGGCGCAGACCAGCAAGCCGTTCATCGTCTGCTGGATGGGCATGCCTGACATCGCAGTGCCGCTGATGCGCCAAGCCGGCATTCCGTATCTGCGCAGCGCTGAAGCGGCGGTGGATGCGGTTGCGGGATTGATGCGTTACGCCGAAGCCCGCCGCAACTGGCTGGCTGACCAGACGGCGCGTGCGGCGATAACACTGCCCGCGCTCAAGTTGCCGGCGGCTGCGGGCGCGGTAGACAGCATCACGGGGCAGGCCTTGCTGCAGTCGTTCGGCGTGCAGACCGCCGCAGCAAGACTGGCGAGCACCGTCGATGAAGCGGTCACCGCGGCACAGGCGCTGGGTTATCCGGTCGTGATGAAAATCGAATCGCCCGATATTCTCCACAAGACCGAAGCACAGGGCGTGGCGCTCAATCTGAAGGATGAGGCTGCCGTGCGTGCGGCCTATCAGACGCTTACCGCCAATGCCGGGCGCTACAAAGCCGATGCCCGCATCGCCGGCGTGCTGGTGCAGGCGATGGCGCAGGGGGACGTGGAACTGGTCCTCGGCCTCAAGCGCGATTCGACGTTCGGCCCGGTGGTGATGGTCGGCCTGGGCGGGGTACTGATCGAAGTATTCAAGGACGTGGTGTTCCGCGCCGCACCGGTGACCGAAGCCGAGGCGCTGCGCATGCTCGACGAACTGAAAAGCCGGGTGATGCTGGACGGGGTGCGCGGCAGGCCGCCGGTGGACAAGGCGGCCCTGGCGCGGATGATCAGCGCGGTGTCGTGCTTCGGCGCCGCCGCGGGGCCGCGTCTCGCCGAACTCGACCTGAACCCGGTGCTCGCCGGCCCGCACGGCGTGTGCGCCGTCGACTGGCTGATCGTGCTCGACTAAGCCCATGGCCGTGCCGCGATCGCCGGCGCTGGCGCCGTTCCGCATCCGCAGTTTCCGTTATCAGTGGCCCGCCGACCTGACGACATCGTGGGCGCTGGAAATGGAGATGCTGATCCTCGGCTGGTACGTGCTGGTCGAAACGCGGTCGGTGCTGATGCTGACGATATTCGCGTCGCTGCAGTACATCGGCACGCTGCTGTCGCCGATGTTCGGTGTCATGGGCGATCGTGTCGGCCATCGCCATGTGCTGTGCGCAATGCGTGCGCTCTATGCCGCGCTGGCATCGTTGCTGATGATCTTCGCATTCATGGATGCGCTGACGCCCATGATCGTGTTGGCGATCTCGGCGGTGCTGGGGCTGGTGCGACCATCGGATATCGGCATGCGTACCGCGATGGTCGGCGAGACCATGCCGCCGGAGCAGTTGATGGCGGCGATGGGCATCCAGCGCACCACCCAGGACTCGGCGCGGATTGCCGGTGCGCTGACGGGAACGGGGCTGGTGGCGACACTGGGCATGGGCCCGGCCTATGCGGTGGTCGTTACGTTTTATGTGATCAGTGTGCTGCTGACGCTGAAAGCCGGTCGCGTGACATTGGCGCAGCCTGCGCCTGAAAGCACGACCCAGCGGCCGACGCCGTGGCGCGATCTGCGCGAGGGGCTGTCGTATGTCTGGCACATGCCGCATCTGCGCGCGATCATGCTGTTTGCCTTTCTGCTCAACCTCACCGCGTTCCCGCTGTTCAACAGCCTGATGCCCTATGTGGCCAAGGTGGTGTACGAGGCCGACCAGACCACGCTGGGCACCATGGTGGCGGCCGCAGCCACGGGTTCACTGACGGGGTCCATCATCATGAGCCGTTTCGGCGGTTTGTTTTCACCCGCGCGCGCGATGCTGGTTTTCGGTGCGGCGTGGCTGGGCGTGCTGCTGGTGTTTGCGCAGACCACCAGTCCTGCGGCGGGCATTCCGGTGCTGGTGCTGGCGGGCATCATGCAGACCATGGGCCTGATTCCGATCAGCACATTGTTGCTGCGTACTTCGGATCCGCGATATCGCGGACGCGTGATGGGCATACGCATGATGGCGATCTACGGCAACCTGCCGGGATTGATGCTGGCAGGTCCGCTGATTACCGCATTCGGTTATGCGGCGACGGCGACGGCATATTCGCTGTTCGGCATCGCCGTGATCGCACTGATCGCGCTGCTGTGGCGCGAGCATCTGTGGCAGGGCGGGGCGGCGGCAAATGCGCGTTAGGTATCGCTGAAAAATCATAAAATATTCAATAAAAACAATATATTATGACTCACCCGTGATTGCTGCGCCCTGTTAATTGATCTGGATCAGAGGGCAGCCAATCCGGACTTGCCAGCGGCGTCCGGCACGGTAGGATGAGTCCATGAAAAAGCAGGCTGCGAAAAAACTCAAAGCCAAAACCCGCGTGATCCCCGCACCGGCCACGCAAAAACCGCCGTTCGCACCGGCATTGTGGGCGGAGCGTCTGCAGCAGCTCAACCAGGCGATGGATCCCTTCGGCATCGGTGATTCATTCAAACAGGTTGCAGCCGGGTGGATGGCGCACCCGGACCGGCTCGTGACCGAGCTTGGGAACCTGACGCGCGGACTGCAGGCATTGCAGTGGCAGGCCTGGCAGACGGCCTGCGGCATCAAGCCGGAAACGACGGTGAAACCCAAACCGGCCGACGAGCGTTTTGCCGATCCGGCATGGAGCGATGAACCGGCGTTCTCGCTGCTGAAGCAGTATTACCTGCTGTATACCCACTGGCTGGAAGACGTATTGTTCGATGCGCCGGATACGCCGGCGGGCGAGCGGCGGCACGCGGCATTCTGGGCGCGGCAATGGCTGAACGCCATTGCACCCAGCAATTACCTGTTTACCAATCCCGTGGCACTGCGCAAGTACCAGGAAAGCGGCGGCGAGAGCCTGATCAAGGGCCTCAAACTGTGGCTGGACGACCTGCGCAGCGGTGACGTGCAGATGGTCGACCGTTCGGCCTTCCGCGTCGGTGAAAATCTGGCGACCACGCCGGGCGCGGTGGTCTACCGCAATGCGCTGATGGAACTGATCCAGTACTCGCCGGCCACGGCGGAAGTGCATGCGGTGCCGGTCGTGATTTTTCCACCATGGATCAACAAATATTACATCCTCGACCTCAATGAAAAAAAGAGCTTGCTGCGTTACCTCGTGGCGCAGGGCTACACAGTGTTTGTCGTCAGCTGGAAAAATCCCGGAACCGCACAGTCAGACACCACTTTTGACGACTACCTGATGACCGGCATGCGCGAGGCAGTCGATGCGGCGCGCGCCATCTGCGACGTGCCGCAGGTGCATGCTGTGGGCTACTGCATCGGCGGCACCGCGCTGGCGGCGCTGATGGCGTGGTACAACGCTGAATACGCCGACGCGAACGAGGTGCCGGTCGCGCACTGGACGTTGTTGACGTCACTGGTGGATTTTTCGCGGCCCGGCGCGATCGAGGCCTTCCTCAACGAGGAAACCATCAACTCGCTGGAGCAGATGATGGCGCAGCAGGGGTATCTCGACGGCCGCGACATGGCGCGGTCGTTTCGCATGTTGCGCTCGAACAGTCTGATCTGGCATTACGTCGTGCACAACTATCTTTATGGCGAAACGCCGCCTGCGTTCGACGTGCTTTACTGGAACACTGATGTCACGCGCATGCCGCGTGCAATGCACGCGTATTACCTGCGCGAGTTCTACCTGCACAACAAGCTGATCAAAAAAGACGGCCTGACACTCGCCGGCCATGCCATCGACCTCGGTCGCATCCGCCAGCCGCTGTATGCCGTGGGCTGCGAAGAAGACCATATCGCACCGTGGAAAGCGACGTTCAAGGTGGCCAGCCATATCGCCGCACCGGTGCAGTACACGCTGTCGAGCTCGGGCCACATCCTCGGCATAATCAACCCGCCGGTCACACCGCCCAAACGCAGCTACTGGACCGGGCAGTGCGACGGCAAGGGCGCCGAAGAATGGCATAAGGCCCGGGATGAGGTGCGCGGCAGCTGGTGGGAACACTGGACCCGCCAACTTGCCCGGCAATGCGGGGCCATGGTGCCTGCGCGCACGCCAGGCGGCGCGGCACATCCGGTATTGGGGCCGGCGCCGGGGCTGTACGTGCACGAGGTCTAGCCAATCCCGCCCAGTACGGGCAGCAGCAATGCGTCGGCTGACCGCAAAACCTGCCATTTTGTTAAGTTTGACGCTCTGGTGATTCACCCCCACGATTGGATCAACGAAAAAAGGCCGACGGCGCAAAGCTGCGGCATCAGTGTGCAGGGGGCGACATGGATCGACCGTGGCTCGCGCAGGATCTGGTCTGGATGTTGGGAAGCCTGTGCCGGATTTACCGGATTCCGTTTAATCCTGATCTGGTCGCCCGCCAATACCCGCCGCCATACTCCGAAATCACGTTTATCGAGGCGGCGACGGCGCTTGGTTTCAAGGTCGGCCGTTGCGATGCAACCGGACTCAAGCTGTCTGAGCCGACGTTTCCGCTGGTCGCGCTGCTGCGCGGTCCGGACAATGCTGCAAACCCCGGGATCACGAGTACGGGTGCCGGAACGTCCGACAGTGCTGCGTTGAAAGTCACCGGGTCCGGGGATACAAGCGCTGCCGCAGCCAGTCTGGCCCTGGTGATAAAAGCCGATGATGGACGGGTGCTGTACTTCCGGGCGCAGAGCAACAACGGTGAAACCGTTCCCCTCGCCGAATTTGCGCAACTTTGCGAACCGGGCGTGTTCCTGGTTAGCCACGAGTTATGTACGCATGCCGCGGATGACGGGATTTGGTCGCGGGACGTGCAGAAGTTCGGATTTCGCTGGTTCATACCGGAGTTGCTGAAACACAAAACCGTGTGGCAGGACGTACTGCTGGCCTCATTGGTGCTGCAGCTTGTGGGCCTGACTACGCCCTTGTTCACGCAGGTGATCATCGACAAGGTCATCGTGCACCAGACCCAGAGTACGCTGCTCGCCATTGCAGCGGGCCTGACCATTTTTCTCATTTTCAATGCGTTTCTGACCTGGCTGCGACAGTATTTCATCCTCCATACCGGCAACCGCATCGACGCCGTGCTCGGCAGCATGGTGTTTCGTCACCTGGTGCGCCTGCATCTGCGATATTTCGAGCAAAGACCCACCGGTACGCTGATCGCGCGGCTGCAGGGAGTCGAGACCATCCGCCAGTTCATCAGCGGTGCAGCGGTCACACTGTTCCTGGATTTGCCGTTCCTGTTCGTGTTTCTCTCGGTGATGTTCTGGTACAGCTGGCAGCTGTCGCTGATTGCCGTGGCGACTGTCACGCTGCTCGCGGTGCTCAGCATCGTGATTACGCCGATGCTGCGCGAGCGTGTGAACGAGCAGTTCCTGAAAGGCGCGCGCAACCAGGCGTTTCTGACCGAATATGTGGTCGGCATGGAAACCGTGAAATCCCTGCAGATGGAGCCGGTGCTCGAGAAGCGCTACGAGCATCTGCTCGCGGATTACCTGCACGCCGGTTTTCGCGCGCGCCAGCTCTCGAACACGACCGGCACGATTGCCCATGCCATTGAGCAGACACAGACCCTGGCCATCCTGTGCGCAGGCGCGCTGCTCGTGATGCAAAACGAGGGCTTCACCATCGGCATGCTGGTGGCGTTCCAGATGTTCGCCAGCCGTATGGCACAGCCGATGCTGCGGCTCGCATCACTGTGGCAGGAATTCCAGCAGGCCGACATTGCGGTCAAGCGCCTTGGCGACGTGATGGATGCGCCGGCCGAACCCCATGCGCTGCTGCCGTCACGCGCGCCGGGCGGAGCAGGGCGGATCGTCATTACCGGCCTGTCGTTCCGCTACAGCGACGCACACCCTTATCTGTACCGAGACCTGTCGCTGATATTGCAGCCGGGGAAACTGACGGTGGTCACAGGCACGTCAGGGTGCGGCAAGAGCACCCTGGCGAAACTGCTGCAGGGTTTCTATCTGCCGGAAGACGGGCGCATCGAGATCGACGGACGCGACATCCGCCACCTGCCGGCCAATGAACTGCGCCAGTACTACGGGGTGGTGCCGCAGGACACGATCCTGTTCGCCAATACGGTTTATGAAAACCTGACCATGGCCAGTCCCCACGCGGGTTTTGACGACGTTGTGACGGCCTGCCGTATGGCCGGCATCCATGAAGTCATTGAACAAATGCCGCAGGGATACCAGACCAGTCTCGGTGAGCATGGCGTGGGTCTGTCCGGCGGACAGAAACAACGCCTGGCCATTGCGCGCGCACTGCTCAGGCGCCCAAGGATCCTGATTTTTGATGAGGCGACCAGCGGGCTCGATCAGGTGACGGCAGAGCAGTTTGCGCAGACCGTAAACGCATTGAAGGGCAAGGTCACGATGTTGTTTATCGCACACAATCTGCCGCGCAATCTGCAGGTGGACGAGGTGTTTACGTTTGGTGCTACATCCGTGGGGTCGGATCAAAGCTGACCATGTGCGGATGGCTGCCGCAGCCCGGCCACGCGATGTCCGGCATGTGATTGTCGAATGGACGCGATATTTACGTTGAACACGCGAACTGTTAACGTTGCGGCCTCGCGTAACACAGTCCAGCCGAACACCACAAAGGAGAATTCATTGAGCCATCTGCGCCATACCGAACAACGCAAGCGTTTCCGCGCCATACTCAACGGCAGTGAGTGCCTGTCACCGGCCAGCGTGTACGATCCGCTGTCGGCTCGTATCGCGGAGAGCGTCGGTTACAAACTCGGTATCCTCGCCGGTTCGGTGTCCTCGAACACCACGCTGGCCGCGCCCGACCTGATCGTGCTGACACTGACCGATTTTGCCGACCAGGTGCGGCGCATGATGCGCGTCAGCGACCTGAGCCTGCTGGTCGATGCCGACCACGGCTATGGCAACGCGTTGAACGTGATGCGTACGGTACAGGAGCTGGAACATGCGGGCGTATCAGCCATGAGCATTGAAGATACCTCGCTGCCGATCCGTTTCGGGCAGGCCGAAGGGCAGGACGAGCTGATATCGGTGGAGGAGATGACCGGCAAGCTGAAGGCGGCTGTAGCCGCACGGCGCGATCCGTCGACGGTGATTGCCGGCCGCACGGCAGCGTTGAAAGTCGAAGGCACGGAAAAAACAGTGGAACGGGTCAAAGTCTATGCCGCCTGCGGCGTGGATTGCATCTTCATCATCGGTGTGGAAACGGCCGAGCAGGTGAAGGCCGTGCGCGACGCTTCGAAACTGCCGGTGATCGTCGGACCGGGCAAGACCACGGCCACGCGTGAGGAATTCGCCAAGGCCGGCGCGCGGGTGCTGCTGCAGGGGCATCAGCCCGTGGCGGCGGCGTGCAAGGCATTGCGCGAGGTCTATGCGCATCTGCACGGCGGCGGTGCGTCCGGCGACCTCAAGGACAAGATCGCCTCGGCCAAGGAAATGGACGCACTGGTGTTCGCCGAGGATTACAAGAAATACCTGCGCGACTTCATGCGCTGAGCATTGTTGCTGATTCAACCGGCAGCAGGAAGTCGGGACGATAAAAAACCGGGATGGTTATCATCCCGGTTTTTCTTTTAGTGCATGGTACTTACGCTGCAGCCAGCAACTCCCTGAGTACGTAAGGGAGAATCCCGCCGTGCTTCAGGTAATCGACCTCAATGACGGTGTCGATGCGCAGCGTCAGCGGTACTTTCTCGGTACTGCCGTTGGCACGGGTAATGACCATCGTCACGTCCTGCAACGGTTTGACGTTGCCGCCGTTGATGCCTTCGATGCTGAAGGTTTCGGTGCCGTCAATTTTCAGTGATTTCACGTCTGTGCCCGGCTTGAACTGCAGGGGCAGAACCCCCATG
>JAOUIN010000420.1 GCA_029883965.1 Betaproteobacteria bacterium | reverse complement strand
GTGCTGATGGTGCTGATCTTTGTCTATGCATTTTTCAAGTTCTCTTGGGCGATCCGGCAACTGGGCGTGTGCGCAACGCTTGTTGGCGCTGCGCCGAGGACGCCTGCGGAAAATGTCGAGCAGTACGCACCGGTAATCAACCGCATCGCGGCCATCACTTCCTATGCGGGGACCAATTACAACAACGGCCTGCGTGCCTATTATTTTGCGCTGGCCGCGATGACCTGGTTCCTGCATCCGTATCTGACGCTGATTGCGACGACCTGGGTGGTGTACGTGCTGTATCACCGTGAATTCGAATCGCGCACCGTGCGCGCGCTGCTCAATGAAAACGCCTCAACCGACGTCAGGAACTATTGATCCGGTTCGCGTCGCAGCCGGTTGACGGGGCACCGGCTGGTGCAATGTCCCTGCTGCAGCGCGGATGATGACCGTGCCGGGCTGCGCTAGCGTTTTCCCGCCGCCTGCGGATTGAGCACGTTGACCGGCTGACCGGCCGCATACGCCAGTAACTGGTCGACTCCGGTGTCGTAGATGTGTTCATAGCTGCCGCCTTCGCTGTACCCAAGGTGCGGCGTACACAGTGCATTGGGTAGTTTGAGCAGCGGGTGACTGGCGCCGACCACCGGCTCCTCTTCATACACGTCGACAGCGGCGAAACCGGGACGGCCTTTTTTGAGGGCTGCCGCCAGCGCACCGTCCTCGATGATGGGCGCGCGGCTGGTATTGACCAGCAGTGCAGTCGTTTTCATGCGCGCAAGGTCGGACGCGGTAATAATTCCGTGCGTGTCCTTGTTTGATTTGATGTGCAGGCTGATGACGTCGCATTGTTCGAAGAAAGCTGCACGGCTGGCCGCCGCTTCAAAGCCTTCGGCTTTGGCCCTGGCGAGCGACGCTTCGCGGCCCCAGCACACGACCTTCATGCCGAAGGCCTGGCCGACGCGCGCGACGCCGCTGCCGATATGGCCGTAGGAATAAATGCCGAGCGTGTGACCGTAAAGCCGTGTGCCGGTCGTGGATTGCCAGTGGCCCTGCCTGAACCGTTCGACTTCATACGGCAGATGGCGCATCGATGCGAGGATCAGCGCCCAGGCCAATTCGCCCGTAGCCGTGTAGGGGCTTTTGCTGTCGTGGCCGCCCGCAGAGACCAGTATCCCCAGGTCGGTGCATGCCTGGACATCGAGGTGGTCGACATTGCGGCCGGTCTGGCTGATGAATTTCAGTTGCGGCAGTTGCTCGAGTATCGCGCGCGTGACGGTGACCCGTTGTTGCGTGAGCAGCAGCGCGTCGCAGCCGCTTGCCTGCGTAACTACGCGCGCAGGGTCCGTGTAGGCATCGTTGAAGATGCGTACCTCGTGGCCCTGCAGGCGCGGGTAGGCGCGCGTTCTGCGCAGGGCGTCGGCGTAATCGTGGATGACGGCAATTTTCATGGTCTGCAAGGATGATTTATAACAAGCACGGGGCGGCTCAGGCAACCTGACGGTTTTTTCGGACTCTCGCGTCCAGACCGGGTGAAAAAACGGCCGGGAATTTCCCGGCCGTTTTGTTTGATGCCTGCAGCAGCTGTGGTGCTTTACAGCAGCGGCACGATCAGCAGCGCCACGATGTTGATGATCTTGATCAGGGGGTTGATTGCCGGTCCCGCGGTGTCCTTGTAGGGGTCACCCACGGTGTCACCGGTCACTGCGGCCTTGTGGGCCTCGGAACCCTTGCCGCCGTGGTTGCCGTCCTCGATGTATTTCTTGGCATTGTCCCAGGCGCCGCCGCCGGTACACATGGAAATGGCGACGAACAGGCCGGTGACGATGGTGCCCATCAGCATGCCGCCCAGCGCCTGCACACCGGCGTCCTTGCCCATCAGCGTGCCGACGATCAGCGCCACAGCGACCGGTGCGAGCACCGGCAGCAGCGACGGCACGATCATTTCCTTGATTGCGGCACGGGTGAGCATGTCCACTGCGCGCGAATAATCGGGCTTGGCGGTGCCTTCCATGATGCCCGGGATTTCCTTGAACTGACGGCGCACTTCGACGACCACCGAACCTGCGGCACGGCCGACGGCTTCCATGGCCATGGCGCCGAACAGGTAGGGGATCAGGCCGCCCGCAAACAGGCCGATGATGACC
>JAOUIN010000098.1 GCA_029883965.1 Betaproteobacteria bacterium | reverse complement strand
GCCCATGGGCTGGCACATGGAATTCCTGATGCACGCCGATGAATTTCCGGACATGGATCAGAGCTTCGCGGATTTCCCGGTACCCATCGTGCTCGGGCACCTGGGCTATATGAAAACATCCCTCGGGCTGAAGGCGCCGGGTTTCCAGGCGCTGTTGCGGCTGATGCAGGCGGGCAAGGCCTGGGTCAAGCTGACCGGACCGTACCGCATCTCGGGCCAGCCGATGCCGCATGCAGACACGACTCCGTACGCGCATGCGCTGATGCAAGCCAATCCTGATCGCGTGATCTGGGGCACCGACTGGCCACACGTGATGCACAAGGGCGCTACGCCCAACGACGGCGAAATGTGCGACCTGTTGCTCGCCTGGGTGCCGGATGCGGCGCAGCGCGAGCGGGTGCTGATCAGCAACCCCGCCCGGCTGTACGGATTCTGAGCGGGTTCTAGACCAGCCCCGCTTCTTTCATGTATTTCAGCACGCCGGGATGGATCAAGTCGCGCGTCGGTGCAGCCGCTAGCGTGTTTTCCAGCGTCGACTCCTGCGCCTGATCGAGCTTCGCCGCAAGCGCGGCATGACCCTGATGCAATGCTTTCGCCAGGCGATATGCCACGTCATCCGGCAACGATGCACGCGCGAGCACGAACGGCCACGACCCCACTGAATTAACCGGCCCGCTCTGCCCCGGGTAACTGCCTGCGGGCATCGTGGTCTGCTTAAGGAAGGTGTGTTTGGCCTGGATGCGCTTGATTTCTTCGGCGCTGGGCGAGATGAAGCGCATGCCCTTGGGATTGTTCGCAATTTTCATGAATGGCGGCCAGCCGACACCGCCGCCCCACATCGCCGCCGCTTCACCGCTGTTGACCAGCGGCGGACCATCGCCGGCTTTTTCCAGCAGGCGCGCATCGAAATCCTTCTTGAGGTCGAGGCCGAGGCCGTCGAAGACATAGCGCGCGAGCACCACGAAGCCCGAACTCGATGCACCCCATACCACGGTCTTGCCGACGAGGTCGCTGATGGTTTTGTACGGGCTGTCGGCGAGCACCATGAACATGCCCGCCTGCGAATAGGTCGCGTTGATGATGCGGATGTTCCTGCACGGTGCCCGGCCGATGCCGTTAACGGCCTCGTAGGTCACCTCACCGGTCGCGAGTGCGATGTCCAGCGATCCATCCTCGATGCGGCCGACGTTCTCGCCGCTGCCCTTGGTATTGATGGGCTCAATGTCCAGCGTCGGATCGGTCGCATTGAGCACTTCTGCGTACGGCCAGCCATACGCGGGAAATCCGCCGCCCGGCGTTGCCGTACCCAGTACCACTTTTGTTTTCTCCTGCGCCATTACCTGCCCTCCTGTTGTTTTACGGTAAAGTATTCCGACTACGTCCGATTATAGAGGACGACTCCGGCTCCGGTTCGCCGGACGGCACATCGATCAAGGAGCATGCAGGTATGGAAAAATTGCTGCGACCGCGTCCGGGCTGGCGCGAGGCGGGCCTGTTGCTACTGGTAATCTCGCCGCTGTTCTATCTGCTGATCGTTTACGGCCTGCCGATACCCCAGGACCGCGGCTATCATGTATTCGCCGATGCCCGCACCTGTTTCGGGTTGCAGAATTTCGGCAATGTCGCCTCCAACCTCGCGTTCCTTGCCGCAGGCGTCGCTGGTGCCCTGTGGTGCCGGCGCCATCCTGACTCCGGCACCGCGGGCTCGTGGATGGTTTTTTTCATCGGCGTCGCACTCGTATTCTTCGGCTCCGGGTATTACCACTATGCCCCGGGAGACAATTCGCTGGTCTGGGACCGGCTGCCGATGACCGTAGCCTTCATGGGACTGTTCACCGCATTGCTGTGCGAACATCTGGGCGGCCCGGCCGTCGAGAAAAGACTGCTGATCGGCGCGCTGGCGGTCGGCATCGCGAGCGTCCTGTGGTGGAAAGTCAGCGATGATCTGCGAGTCTACATCTGGGTGCAGCTGACGCCACTGCTGGTAATTCCGTACGTGATCGCGGCGTTTCCCGGCCGATATACCCATCGGCACTACCTGCTCTATGGTGTCGGCTTTTACGCGCTGGCCAAAGTCGCTGAGTATTACGATCACGGCGTATATGCGCTGACGGACGGCATCATCAGCGGCCACTCGCTGAAACATCTGCTCGCCGCCGTGGCGACAATATGCGTACTGTTGATGCTGGCGCGGCGTGCTCAGAGCCGCACGCCAGTAGCTTCTTCCCAGTAACGCACGATCTCCGTCTGGTCGACGCCGGCACCGACCTCTTTCACCGCCGCGTCCCAGAGCTCCGACACCTTTTCGCCCAGCGGTACTGCCGCCCCCAGCGCATGCGCAGTATCGACCGCGATCCTGACATCCTTGGCAATGAAACTGAGCGCCATGCCGGTACCGTATTTGCGGGTCAGGATCTGCGGAATCACTTTCTTCTCAATCGGATGATTGCGCCCGGCACACATCGGCACCAGCGCATCGGCCATCATCTTGGCATCGAGACCGAACTTCTTGCCGATGGTCAGCGCCTCGATGGCATTGATCAGCGCGCAGGCATTGATGTAGTTCGCCAGCGCCTTCATCGCATGAGCCGAGCCCACCGGCCCGCAGTGCGTAATTGCACGGCCCATGGCTTTTAGCACGGGCGTGCTGCGCGCCACCAGTTCCACACTGCCGCCCGCCATGATGTCCAGCGTAGCGTCCTTCGCAAATACCACGCCACCCATCACCGGCGCATCGACCATGGCGATGCCGAGTTTCTCCAGTGCTTCCGCAGTCCCGCGCGTACCGGTGGGATCGCAGGTGCCCATGTCGATCAGCACGGTCCCGCGTGCCAGTGCCGATGCGGCGCCGCCGGCATCGAGCATCACTTTGCGCACGATCTTGTCATCGGGCAGCATGGTCACGATTGCGTCGGCATCGCGCGCGACCTCGGCCAGCGTTGCCGCCGCCTTGCCGCCATGCTGTGCGACAAACGCCGCCGCAGTCTCAGGGCGCGCGTCGAAAACGGTGATATCAAATCCGCCCTTGAGCAGATTCGCCGCCATCGGATTGCCCATGTTGCCGACGCCGATGAAGCCGATTTTCCGGATGATCGTCATTTGCAGTTACCCCTCTACCAGACCGCGCCGCGCGCGGTGATCGGCCACAAGGCCTCGACTTTTCCGCCACGCACACAAACGTAGTAATCGTACAGGTTGACGGTCGGATCACAGTGGCCGGGTATCAGTTTGATCTTATCCCCCAGCGCAAGTCCCGCCGCACCGTTGACCTTGATGACCCCGTGCTCGTCAGAGGCCTTGAGAAATTCCGCAACCGAATCGGCGACCCTCGGCATGCCGGAATCCACGCTCGATGCCTTCAGTCCGGCATCGACAATGGCAATGTCGGCGCGCGTGCGGCTCATCACAGTCGTCCACACGAACAGGCTGTGTTCGAAACGCGGGATGCCGCTTTCGGTCCAGTCATTCCTGGCGTAATCGGCATCCATGAATATGTACGAACCGACCTGCAGTTCGTCATAAACCCGGCTCGCCGCTTCAAACAGATATGTTCCTGTGCCGGCACCGGTGACTTTGCCACGGGGCAGTCCGGCTTTCTCGATCAACGCCAGAGCGCGCTCGACTGCGGCCACCGCGGCATCGATCGCCGTGCGGCGCTCCTCGACCTTGCGCAGATGCTGAGCGCCGCCCTGATAGGCCTGCAATCCTGCATAGCGCAGGTTCTTGCAGGTCGCTATTGCCTGAGCGATTTTCAAAGCCGGCTCTCCCGGCTCGGCGCCACAGCGATTCGCACCGACATTGATCTCGACCAGCACGTCCAGCGTGACGCCGAATTCGCGCGCAGCCGCATCGAGCTGCACCACGTTGCCGGCATCATCCGCGCACACTGCGATCTTTGCCTGCCGTGCCAGTGCCGCAAGCCGCCGCAGTTTGGCCGCGCCGACCACTTCATTCGCCACCAGCACGTCTTGGACTCCGCCTTCGACCATGGCCTCGGCTTCGCTGACCTTCTGGCAGCACACGCCGACGGCACCGAGCGCAATCTGGCGCAGCGCGATCTGCGGACATTTATGGCTTTTGGCGTGCGGCCGCAGCATGATCTGCCGGCCTGCAAGCGACTCGGGCAGGCGCTGCAGATTGCGCTCGAATGCGTCGAGATCGAGAATCAGAGATGGCGTATCCAAGTCGGCCAGCGCCATACCCGGCCAGGCGGGAGGAATTCGCGGCATCAGGCGGGCTTGGGTTCGTGGCCGGGATCGAAATGCCCGCCGGCCATCGTGCCATCAGCAGCCTTGCCGATGATTCCGTGCGACAGATCCTTGACCGCGAAAAACACCACGTCCTCCTCCACCGTCGCAATCGTGTAATGCACGATGTTCGCCGGGAAATACAGCAGAGTGCCCGGACCGCACAACTGCTCCTCACCATCCCCCACTTTGACGCGCAGCGTACCCTTGACCACGTAATTCCACTGCTCATTGGGATGCAGATGCGGCCGCGACCCCGTACCCTTGGGCTTGGTCACCAGCGCGCATTGCATGCGATCGCCCTCCACCACTGGCCCCACTGCGGTTGAATAACCCGTGCCGGCTTCGATCTTGGCCATCTCGGCCAGCGGGAAGATGAAGCGCCCGTTGCCGCCTTTGACTGCACCCTTGGTTTTGGTTTCCGTATTTTCCGCCATGATCCGTTTCCCGATGTGCTTTCAGATGACCGCTTTTAATCCCGCCTGTTCGGCGCCGTAGGCGCAGCAGGCCTCATCTTCATCACCCGTGCCGCCGCTGGCGCCAGCAGCGCCGAGGATATTTCCGGCAGCATCCTTGATCAGCACTGCGCCCGGCTGTGGCAGGAATTTACCCTGCGCTGTTGCGGCCAGCGTAATCATGAAATTGGGGTTCTCCTTGGCGCGTCCAGCCAGTGCACGGCTGGAACAGCTCATCGCGACCGCCGCCCAGGCCTTGCCCAGAGCAACGTCGAAACGGAACATCGTAGCGGTGTCCTGGCGCTGCGCGGCGACCACATGACCGGCATCGTCGAGCACCACGACCGCAAGCGGCTTGACCTTGGTTTCTTTCGCTTTGGCGAACGCTTTTTCGATAATGGTATTGGCCTGCTGCAGCGTGATTTTAGACATGAGTTTCTCCGTGAGTGGTGGGCGCGGATCGCGTCGACAGATATGGAAACCGGCCGGCTGCATTTGCGCGATGCCGGCACGATAGCGTGCCCGACTATACAAAGGCGACGGATTCAGTGTCAATGAAGGACACTGTACAGCACGGCTATGCCTCGTCTACAATGCGGAGTCGCGCGACGGAAACGCAATTGGCAAAAGATGATCCGCACGCACCAGGGGAAAATGGAATCCACAGAAATCTGCCGACGGCTAGTTCCGGAAGCCATCTCCTGGGCGCTGACGCGCTTCACCAGGCTCGTCACCGGCGCGCAGGCGCGCTGGATCGGTTGCGCGCCGGTTCCGGTGCAGCGCGTCTATTTCGGCAATCACAACAGCCATGCCGATTTCGCTTTGATCTGGGCTTCGCTGCCGGCCGAACTGCGGCGCGTAACGCGGCCGGTGGCCGGCGCCGACTACTGGAATGCCAGCGCGATCAAGCGCTACATCATCCATGAGGTCCTGCACGGCGTGGTAATCGAACGCAGCCGTGAAGACAGCGCGGTCGAACCGGTGGATGTCATGGCTGAAGCGCTCAAGGCCGGTGGATCGCTGATCGTCTTTCCGGAAGGCACACGCAACACCACCGACGAGCTGCTGCTGCCGTTAAAAAGCGGGATTTATTTCCTGGCACAGCAGTGCCCGCAGGTCGAGTTTGTGCCGGTGTGGATGGACAACCTCGGCCGGCTGCTGCCCAAAGGTGAAATCGTGCCGGTGCCGCTGCTGTGTTCGATCAGCTTCGGCACGCCATTGCAACTGCAGCCCGCGGAGGACAAGGATTCATTCATCGGCCGCATACGCGCGGCATTGCTGGCCACGAAGGAATCGGCGCAGCCGGGAGAATGATGAGTCATCTCCAGACCACATGGCTGATGGCCGGCGGCATTCTGGCGCTTCTTGTTCTGGCGTCCGTTCTGGGTGCATGGCTCAAGCTGAAAGTCGCCGACGGCAATCCGCATTCGCTGATCGACAGCCTGAACATCCGCATCCGTGCATGGTGGGCCATGACCATCGCCATCGGTCTCGCGCTGCTTGTCGGGCGGGTCGGGGTTCTCATACTGTTCGCGTTCGTGTCATTTACTGCGCTACGCGAATTTCTGACCGTTGCACCGACCCGCCGCGGTGATCATCAGGCGCTGGTGATGGCTTTTTTTATCGTGCTGCCGTTTCAGTATTTCCTGGTCGGCGTCGAATGGTACGGCATGTATTCGGTGTTCATACCGGTGTATGCCTTCCTTTTCCTGCCGATCCTGTCCGCGGTGAAATCTGACGCCCGCAATTTCCTGGAACGCACCGGCACCATCCAATGGGCGCTGATGATCACCGTGTTCTGCATTTCGCACATTCCAGCACTGCTGAATCTGCGCATCCCCGGCTATGACGGCCGCAACGTGTTCCTAATTGTGTTTCTGGTTTTGATCATTCAAAGCGGCGACATATTTCACCATGTCTGCAGCCGCTATTTCGGCCGGCACCAGATTGCGCCTCAAGTTTCGCCAAACAAGACCGCAGAGGGGTTCGTCGGCGGCACTGCCTCTGCAGTCGTGCTGGGCATGCTGCTGTCGTGGATGACGCCGTTTTCGGTAACAGAAGCGGCGCTGGTCTCGCTGGCCTGCACGTTGATGGGGTTCTTCGGCGGATTGGCGCTGTCAGCGATGAAGCGCGATCGCGGTGTAAGGGACTGGGGGATTATGGCTGAAGGCTACGGCATGCTCGACCGCGTCGCTACTGTCTGTGTTGTGGCGCCCGTGTATTTCCATATTGTGCGCCACTGGTGGTCCGCGTGATTATTGTCACACTTTGGATAATTTCAATTCGATGAGGCCTGATTAATCCAGCGGTCAGTTAAATTCCAGTTGATTGCGTAACATCATGTATTTAAAAGTATTGTTTTTGCGCAATCATGAACACTGCTTGCCGAACTTAACAGTTTGTTAGATTTGTGCCGCATCGCTTGCACCGGTAGATTGAATTCCGTATCTGCAACAGGGGAAAAGCTGCATTTGCAGTCGCGGAAAGCGACGCACATGTAAAGCGCACTGCGCATTGGCCGCGATAAGGAAATATCCGGCATCAGCCGCGCAGGCGTACTACCCCGCCTTCTGCTCGCAACAACAATAACTGGCCAGATATCGCATTGCTACAGCGTGTGCACTTTTCGTTCGCCCTCAAGGTGAAGCGGAAGGGGAAGGAAGGGGAATGGGTGTTTCTTCAGAAAAATGTGCCGTCAAGATACTGATCATCGACGACAGCAATACCATCCGGCGCAGCGCGGAGATGTTTCTGCAGCAGGCCGGGTATGACGTTGTGCTCGCCGAAGACGGTTTCGACGCACTGTCCAAAATCCGCGACCATAATCCGGACATCATTTTCGTGGACGTCATGATGCCCAGGCTCGACGGTTACCAGACCTGCGCCCTGATCAAGCAAAACCCCGTCTATAAATCCACGCCCGTCATCATGCTCTCGAGCAAAGACGGGCTTTTCGACCGGGCCCGTGGCCGCCTGGCCGGGTCGGACCGCTATCTGACCAAACCCTTCAACAAGGAAGACCTGATCCGGACCGTGCTGGATTACACCGGCAACACCGAATCGGCCTGAAAATTTTAGGAGACCATGCCATGCCCATCAAGAACATACTCGTAGTAGATGATTCCGCGACGGACCGTCAGCATCTGACTGACATGCTGGTAAAAAACGGTTTCCAGGTGTTCGGTGCCGACAGCGCCATCGACGGAATTGCAAAAGCGCGGCAACTGAAACCGGACCTGGTGGTGATGGATGTCGTCATGCCGGGCCAGAACGGATTTCAGGCGACGCGCGCGCTCACGCGCGACGAGGAAACCAAGGATATTCCCGTCATCATCTGTTCGTCGAAAGGCCAGGAAACCGACAAGGTCTGGGGCCTGCGCCAAGGGGCGCGGGACTACGTGGTGAAACCGGTCAAACCGGACGACCTGCTGTCGAAAATTTCGGCATTGGGCTGAGCCGTCGGAGTTATCGACAGCGCCGGGATACGCGACTGAGACACACCTATGGCTGAAAAACCTTCACTGCGCGATTACCAACGCACGCTGTCCGCGCGCCTGGTCAACCCCGCCGCGGGTCAGTCCGCGTCGAAGCTCGGTGTGCAGGCCGGCGACA
>JAOUIN010000097.1 GCA_029883965.1 Betaproteobacteria bacterium | reverse complement strand
ACAGCTCTGTGGGCATTACGCTGACCGATAATACTCTGCTGTCAGCAGGCCCTGACAGTGTGTTGGTGCTTGAGCGCTATGCCTTCAATTCCACGACGCATCAGGGCCAGCTTGATGCCGGACTGCGCCGCGGCACTTTGTCCATGGTGTCAGGCAAACTCGCGAAGCAATCACCGGACGCGGTCCGGGTCATTACGCCGGCCACCGTGCTCGGTGCACGCGGAACCGAATTTCACGTCCAGGTTGCCGACTGATCTTTCCGGTCTTGTCATGAACAACTCTGTGCGCGCCGGTATTCTGGTGTTGATTGTTGCAGCACTTGCGGCGTGCACGGCGCCGCCGCCGGCGCCGTCGACCCCGAAAACGCTGGTCGTGCTGGTGCCCCAGTCTGGCGGCAGCGTCGGTGCCGTGAGTGTCAAAACCAAGCAGGGAGAGGCGTTGATTGACCGTCCGTACGCATCGGCCACTGCCGCCGGCGGCGCACCGGTGATCGGCAATTCCAGTCCGTCCCAGGTGCAGCAGGTGTTTGGCGCGGCGATCAACGCACGGCCGCAGCCACCGGTGTCCTACACACTGAACTTTCTCGAAGGGCGCGATGAATATACACCGGAGTCGCGCGCCGTCTTCGAAACCATATTGAGTGAGCTCGGCAAGAGGCCGACCGCCGACATCGCGGTGATCGGCCATACCGATCGTGTCGGTGCGCTTGAATACAACGACCGGCTGTCATTGCAGCGCACCGATCGAGTGCGCGCCGATCTGATCAAACGCGGGGTGCCTGAACGTTCGATCAGCGTGGCCGGGCGTGGTGAACGCGAACCGCTGGTTGCGACCGCAGATGAAGTGCCGGAGCCGCGTAACCGGCGTGTCGAAATCAATATCCGCTGATCTAGGACCGGGCCGCCGGTCCGAGCCAGCGCAGCGCCAGCATCGTGATGTCATCGGCGCGTTCCTCGACGGCGCCGAATTCCTGCAGGTCCTGCTGAACTGCGGCAATGATTTCGGTGCAGGATTTTTCCGTGCCGAGTTTTTCGAGTAACCGGTAAAGCCGCCGGCGACCGTACAGGCGGCCGTCTGCGTCCATCGCTTCGCTGACCCCGTCGGTATAAAGAAACAGCGTATCGCCCGGGCTGAGCGTGTGGCTGGCGCTGGCATAGGTGTAATCGTTGATCATGCAGACCGGCGGGCCGCCCGCCGCATCGAGCCGCGTAATCCCGCCGGCCTTGTGCATCAGCACAGGCGCATCATGCCCCGCGTTGGCAAAGTCCAGCCGGCCGCTTTCGAGATCAAGGCTGCACAGCAGCACGGTGACGAACATCTGCTCCGGATTGTCACGCGCGATTTCCTGATTGGCTGCTGTCAGCGCTGTATCCACCGCGCTGTTTTCGCGCAGCGCCGCACTCTTGCACAAGGCCTTGCTCACCGCCATGAACAGGCTGGCCGGAAGTCCTTTTCCCGACACGTCGCCGACCAGGAATGTCAGGCGGTCCGGCGCCGGTTTGAAAAAATCATAAAGATCGCCGCCGACCACCCGCGCCGGTGCCATCATTGCCGCGATATCACAGCGCGCCTCGGTTTCGGTCAGCGCCTTTGCTTCCGGCAGCAGTCCGGTCTGCACGCGCTGCGCAGCTTCAAGCTCGCCGGTCACGCGAGCAGCCGCTTCGCGTTCGGTCTGCAGAGACACACGCAGCCAGCGGCGCTGGCGTTCCAGTTCGATCAGCGTGCTGCCCAGGGAAGCGATGAACACCAGCGCGAGGCCGACCGCAGGTGCTGCAACGTCGAGCAGCAGGCCATGCGCACGGAATGCCACACCGCCGGTCATCACCACCAGGGCGATCAGCAGAGCTGCGCTGCTCAAAGCCACGCCCGGCCGTGCCCTGGGGATCACGACTACCATCAACAGCCCGATCAGCGCGAGCGCTGCGAGCTCGGCGTTGCGTCCCCATTGCGGGCGTGACAGGTACTGCCCGTCAAAGATGTTCTCGAGCATTTGCACATGGATTTCGGCGCCGGGCACGCGTGCGTCCAGCGGCGTGGCCGGATAGTCGACTAGTGCAAGCCCGGTCAGTGCGATGATCACCAGTTTGCCCTGCAGTTGCGCCGCGTCGATGCGGTTGCCCATGATTTCGCGAGCGGACACGAAGCGCGAGGGGTCGTGAGGGCTGAAATAGATGCGCGCATGGCCGTCCTGCGCGGTCGGCACGGCGACGTCACCGGTGCCTACGGTGACGACGCCGCGCGGTGTAGCTCGTATGCGTATCGCCGGCTCGCCCGCGGCAACGCGGATCATTTCCAAGGCGAGTGTCGGCACGATGGCGTTCTCGATCAGGGATGCTACAGGCAGGCTGCGCACGATACCGCCCTGCGTATCCGTACTGATCGCGCCATGGCCCGCAGCCGCGCGGTCCAGGACCGGAGTGCTGCGGATGACGCTGCGGTAGCCGCGCAGGTGAGGCATGGGGTCTTCGCCGACGACAGCGACTGGAGCAAACGGGCCGCGGCCGTTCACGCTCCTGCCATCGGTGCCGGCTACGGCGAGCACCGCGCGCGCGGCTTGCAGCGACTCCGCAAATCGGAGGTCGTTGTCGGATGCGCCGGAATCGCGACGCCTTGAGTAACGATCCTGTTCGGGAAACAGCAGATCAAGGCCGATCCCGGCGGGCTTGTGTGCGGCGATGTTGTCAACGAGGCGCGCGAGTTCATTACGCGGCCACGGCCACTGGCCATAGCGGGCGAGGCTGGGTTCGTCTATGGCGACTACGACCGCGGGCGCACTTTGCCGCACGCGCGGCCACAGGCTTTGATAGGCGTCGAACAATGCCAGCTGCAGCGTCAGGTGCGCCGGCGTGAACGTGGCCTGCAATGCGAGCAGGACCACCAGCGTGCCGAATCCCGCGAGCCACGCCGGCCATCGCCGCACCTGCATGATCTGTCGCGCGTGACGGGGTGCGCGCATCAGAGCGTCACCGTCAGTCCGTCGTATGCCGTGATGATCTCCAGAGGAGTTTCGGCACGCGTAATTTCCTCGAGACGGCGGGTTTTATGCAAGACATCCTCGATCTGGCTGTCTGAGTAGGTAGGCTCATGGTGAAACAGGCACAGTCGTTTGGCGTTCGCCATCTGGCACAGTTCGACGCCGATGACGTTGCTTGAGTGCCCCCAGTCTTCCTTGACCGATGTGGCTTCCGCCAGCGAATACATGGCGTCGAAAATCACCAGATCGGCGTTGTTGAAAAAACGGGCAAACCGCTCGGCCTCTTCGCTTTGTTCGGTGCGATGTTCTGAGTCGGTTGAATAAACCACGCACTTGCCGTTTTTCTCGAACCGGTAGCCGTAGGAGTCGCCGCTGTGCCGCTGCAGCAGCGGTGTAACCTGATACCCCGCAATCTCGGTTGTCGTGTCCGGTTTCAGCACGACAAACTCGATTGCAGCCTGCAGCTGACTGAACTCCACCGGGAATGACGGCGCGCCATGTTGGCGGTGGAATGCGCCGGCGATCTCCGCGTGGCAGCCGTGAATGATGATGCGGTTGCCGGGCAGGTAGGCCGGGGGGAACATCGGGAACCCCATGATGTGATCCCAATGCGTGTGCGACATGAATACATGATAAGTCTGCGGATTGTCCGGACCGTGGCGCCGCAGCATCTCGACGCCGTAACGGCGCGCGCCCGATCCCATATCGCACAGCACATGATTCGTATTTTCGCCGTCGATCAGTTCCACGCAGGACGAATCTCCGCCGAAGGTCCCCCGGATACTGAAGGGCAGGCCTGCAACAAAAGCCTCTACGGCCGCGGGCGTTTCGAGTGATCGGCCCTGGACTTCAGTCAGCGCTGCGACCAGTTTGGCGCGGACATCTGCCGCCGTCAGCGGCGCCGGAAGCGAGCCCCTTGTTCCCCAGAAGCGGATTTGCATGCGAGATCCCGTGTCTCAGGCGGTTGTTGTTGTGGTGCTGCTGATTGCCGCAAGTGCATCGTCCGTCGATGCGAATATTTCATAGACCAGGTGAAAATGGCTGATTTCGAAAATCTCGCGCACCAGCGGTTGCATTTGCGCGACCGCGATGCGGCCGCCGCGTGCATTCGCCTGTTTCGCCACAATCATGAATATGCGCAATCCGGCGCTGCTGATGTAATCGAGGCCGGAGAGATCAAGCACGATCGGCGTGCCATCCGCGCTGCAGTGAGACAGATGTGGCGTCAGTGCTTCATGAAAGGCTGACGCGTTGAGGTGGTCGATGCGGCCGCTGACCTTGAGAACCAGGACATTCCCGCGATCTTCCACGCCGATTTCCATCACCACCCTCCTTGGCTGGAAGTTTAACTGATTGTGCTCCTGCCGTCGGCGTCGCGCCCGCCGTTCAGCGCACCCGGGCGAGCGCCTGCTCCAGATCAGCCACAAGATCGGCAGGGTCTTCAAGGCCGATGTGCAGTCTTATGGTCGCACCGCCGGGATTCCACTGCGTTGCCGAGCGCACCTTCTCCGGATGCGGTGCGGTGACCAGGCTCTCATAGCCGCCCCAGCTCGAGCCGATGCCGAATAGTTTAAGCGCATTGACCATCGCCGTGACTTTTGCGCGGTCGCCGGTGCGCAAGATGACGCCAAACAGCGACGCTGCGCCGTCGAAATCGCGCTTCCAGATGGCATGACCGGGATCATTTTCCAGCGCCGGGTAGAGTACGCGCTGTACTTCGGGTCGCCCGGCCAGCCAGCGGGCGACGGTCAGCGCATTGGCCATCTGCTGCTTCATGCGCACGCCGATGGTGCGGAAACCGCGCAGCGCCATGTAGCAGTCGTCGGGGCTGACGCAGAAGCCGAATTCGCCAACCGCGCGGCGCACCGGCAGCCAGTATTTCTCGTTGGTGACGATCACGCCCATCATGACATCGGAATGGCCCACGATGTACTTGGTGGCGGCATGGATCGACACGTCGACGCCGCGGTCGAATGACCGGAAAAAATACGGCGTGCCCCAGGTAGTGTCCGCCAGCACGGGTATGTTCCGTGCATGCGCCGCAGCGGCGATCGCCGGGATGTCCTGCATTTCGAACGTGAGCGAGCCCGGCGCCTCGCAGAACACCGCTCTGGTGTTGGGCCTGATCAGACTGGCAATGCCTGCGCCGACCAGCGGATCGTAGTACTCGATCTCGATGCCGTTTTTGCGCAACTGTTTTTCGCAGAAGATGCGCGTGGGCGCATAGGCGCTGTCGGTCATCAGCAGGTGATCGCCGTGTTTGACGAATGCGCACAGCGCGGCGGTAATCGCGGCCAGTCCCGAGGGTACCGCCACTGCCATGTGCCCGCCTTCCATGCGTGCCACGGCCTCCTCGAACGCAAACGTGGTCGGCGTGCCGTGGATGCCGTAGCGCATGCTCTTGAAATCGTCGGGGTCGCGGGTCTCGTACGACTCGAGGTCCTGGAACACCACGGTAGAAGTGCGGTACACCGGCATGTTGACGGTGCCGTGGGTTTGCGCGGGATCGCGGCCGACGTGTGTCAGCAGGGTGTCTTTTTTCATGGGAGCGCTCGAAGTCTTACGATATGGACTGTGGTCGGGGCATTGTGCGGGAGGGCCGGTGCAGGCGCAACACGGTTACCGCATTGTGTGCGCATATTTCTGCGGCATTTTGGGTTATCCTACAAGCCAATCCAATCAGGGAGCGAGCGCGTCGCGGCGATGTCCAGCATGCGGCGCCAGAGGAATGTCATGGACCATCACGAACACCAGCATCTGTTTGACGTCGGCGGCGCACATCTGTCCCGCCTCGAAGACCTGCGCCTGATCAAGGGCGAAGGCTGTTATGCGGCGGACTGGAACCTGCCCAAGCAGGCGCATGCCGTATTCCTGCGCGCGGACCATGCCCATGCAAAAATCGTGTCGATCAACACCGATGCGGCACGCAAGGCGCCCGGCGTGCTCGGTGTATATACCGGTGAAGATGCCGTCAGCGCGGGCCAGACCCAGCCGCTGAGCATGCTGACTTTTGCCGGAAAAGACGGCAAGAAAGCGCTGATTCCGAAGCGGCCGGCGCTGGCCCACGGCCATGTGCGCTTCGTCGGTGATGCGGTGGCAATGGTGGTCGCCGAAACCGCGCTACAGGCGCAGGACGCCGCGGAACTGATTGAAGTCGAATACGAAGACCTGCCGGTGGTGATTGCGCCGGAAGCCGCGCTGGCACCCGGCGCGCCGCAACTGCATGACAACGTGCCCGGCAACCTGGTGTTCGAACAGGAGGCCGGTGATGCGGCTGCCGTCGAAGCGGCCTTTGCCGAGGCCGCGCATGTCACCAAACTCAAGCTCGATTGCACGCGCGTGGTACCCAATCCGATGGAGCCGCGCGCCTGTCTCGCCGACTACGATGCCAAGTCCGGGGTCTACACGCTGCATTCGCCGGTGCAGGGCATCAACATGATGCGTATGCAACTGGTGACCTACACCGGCGTACCCGAAGACAAGATCAAGGTCGTGGCGCGCGATGTCGGTGGCGGTTTCGGCCAGCGCAGCATCGCCTACCCGGAATACTGTTCGGTGATGATGGCCGCCAAGGCGCTGGGTCGCCCTGTGAAATGGGTGTCGACGCGCAGCGAGTCCTTCCTCTCGGACTCGCACGGCCGCGCCAATTACATCACCGCGGAACTGGCGCTCGACAAGGACGGTACCTTCCTCGGAATGCGGCTCGACTGGATCGCCGACCTCGGCGCCTATCTGCATCCCGCCGGCCCGGTGAGCCCGATGCGCAATCCCGTGACCTGTCTCAACGGCGTCTACAAGACCCAGGCGCTGTTCGGCCGCTGGCGCGTGGTGCTGACCAATACCTCGCCGGTTTCCGCTTATCGCGGTGCGGCGCGCCCCGAGATGGCGTATACCATCGAACGTCTGGTCGATGAAGCCGCGGCACAGATGAAAATCGATCCGGCGGAAATCCGCCGGCGCAATTTCATCCCGAGCGATGCGTTCCCGTACAAGACGCCGACCGGCTCGGTGTATGACATTGCGGATTTCCCGGCGGTGCTCGACAAGGCGCTGAAGCTGGCCGACGTCAAAGGCTTCGCCAAGCGCCGCGCCGAAACCGAAAAACGCGGCCTGTTGCGCGGCCTCGGCCTCTCGACCGTGATCGAAAACTCCGGCGCGGGCATGTTTCCCAAGGATGAAATCCTGCTCGAGGTCGCGGCCGACGGCAAGCTGACGGCGTATTCGATTTCACATTCGCAGGGCCAGGGCCATGAAACCACGTTCGCCCAGATCATCGGCGACGCGCTGGAGATTCCGGCCGAGCACATCACGCTCAGGCAGGGCATCGCCGAAAAAGGCCTGATCGGCAACCATACCGGCGGCTCGCGCACCATCGTCGGCGCGGGCACCGTGTGCCACCTCGCGGCAAAGAAACTGATCGAGATCGCGACGCCGCTGGCCGCGGAACAGCTCGGCGTCGAGCCGTCGCAGGTTGCTTACGCGAAGGGTGAGTTCACCTCCAAGGAATCGAAGAAAACCATCACGCTGGGCGACCTCGCCGCGAAAAAGCCGCTGAGCGCGACCGGCGAAGGCAAGTTCGGTTCGACCTTCCCCAACGGTTGCCATATCGCCGAAGTGGAGATTGATCCGCAGACCGGTGTCACGCAGGTAGTGTCCTATGTCACCGTGGACGACTGCGGCACGGTGATCAACCACACCATCGTTGAAGGCCAGATGCACGGCGCGGTGGCGCAGGGCTGGGGGCAGATTTTCGGCGAGAACGTGGTCTACGACCCGGACACCGGACAGCTGCTGACCGGCAGCTTCATGGATTACGCCATGCCCAAGGCCGGCTGGATCAAGGACATCACCATCGCCGAGCACACCACCTTCGGCACCGTGAGCCCGCTGGGCGTGAAAGGCATGGGTGAATCGGGCTGCACCGCGTCGCTGGGTGCGCTGACCAATGCCGTAATGGATGCGCTGCGGCCGCTGGGCGTGCCGCCGCTCGACATGCCGCTGACGGCGCACAAGCTATGGCAGGCGATCACCGCTGCCAATAAAAAAGGACACTGATCATGTACGCGTTCCAGTACCGCAAGGCCGCATCGCTGAAAGAAGCCAGCGAGTTGCTGAAAAAGGATGCCGATGCCAAGCCGATGTCGGGCGGCATGACGCTGATCCCGACGCTGAAGCAGCGCCTGGCGCAGCCGACGCAGTTGATCGACATCACCGGGATTGCCGAATTGTCCGGCATCGAATCGAAAAACGGCGTATTGACCATCGGCGCGGCAACGCGCCACCAGCAGGTGGCCAGTTCGAAAGTCGTGCGCGATGTGCTGCCCGCACTCGCGAATCTCGCA
>JAOUIN010000419.1 GCA_029883965.1 Betaproteobacteria bacterium | reverse complement strand
GGCGCAGGCAGTCGCGGCATTTTCGCAACTCGCGGCTTTCGACGATATCGCCGAAGCGGAAATCAACCCGCTGATGATCAGGAATGAAGGTGACGGTGTAGTGGCAGTCGATGGCCTGATCGTACGACGTCAGGCCTGATTCTCAGGTAAACCGGCTGCTGTGCAGCCCTGATGGAGGACACACCATGGCGCAAAGCCTGGGCGAAAAACTGGATGCCGGTCAGGCGTTCCCGGATCTCGCATTGAAGCTGGTCAGCGGCGAAACCCGCAGGATTTCGGAGATTGCCGCCGGTCAGTGGGCGACGGTGCTGCTGTATCGCGGCGACTGGTGAAGGTACTGCCGTCAGCAGTTGGCTGACTATCAAACCTGGCTGCCCGAACTCAAGAGTCTGGGCGTCTCGCTCATCGCCGCCTCGGTGGACACACTTGAGGAGGCGCGCAAAACCGTCGGCAATCAGAAACTGACCTATCCGGTCGGCTACGGCCTGGATTACGAGGACGTCAGCCGTCGCACTGGCGCATTCGTCGAACATGAGCGCAAAATCCTGCATGCAACCGGATTTGTGCTGAAGCCGGACCTGACCATACAGGTGGCGGCTTACTCTACCGGCCCCATCGGCCGGCTCACGCCGAACGACGTGACCTCGCTGGTGCGGCTGGTCACCAAGAAATAACTGAAGCAAGGAGATTGCCATGTTGATCGAAAAGCTCGCCGATTACGCCATCCGGGAACAGACCTCGAAACTGCCGGCCGAAGTGATGCACCACGCCAAACGCGCAGTCATCGACTGGTACGCCGCGCTGCTGCCGGGCAGCATCGTCACGCCGGCAACCCTGATGGAACAGGCCTTTGCCGAAGATCTGGACCGCGGCCGGGCACGACTGGCCACCGGCCGCCGCGCGACGCTGCGCGCGGCCGCGCTGATCAACGGCGCGGCCTCACATTCGGTGGAATTTGACGACATCTACCGCGATGCCGGTTATCACCCGGGCAGCCCGGTGATCTCGGCGGCACTGGCGACAGCGCAGGCGAGCGGTGCGTCAGGCGAAAAATTCCTCCGCGGCGTCATCGTCGGTTATGAAATCTCGACGCGGCTGGGTGAGGCCATCATGCCCTCACACTACAAATACTGGCACACCACCGGCACCGTCGGCTCATTCGGTGCCGCCGCCGCCGCCGCGACGATACTCGGCGCCAACCGCGAGCAATTCATGCATGCGCTGGCGACCGTCGGCAGTTTTGCTTCGGGACTGCAGCAGGCCTTCCGCTCGCAGGCCATGACCAAACCGCTGCACGGCGGTCACGCCGCCGACGCCGGCTGCTGGGCGGCGATGTGCGCGATGAAAGGCGTGACCGGCGCGCTCGACATGATCGACGGCGAGGTCGGCTTCGGCAACGCTATGAGCGTGAACCCGGACTGGAGCAAAGCCACGCGCGGCCTCGGTACCGATTACCACATCGTCCACGTGACCTTCAAAAACCACGGTTGCTGCGGCCACACCTTTCCGTCCATCGATGGCGTGCTGCATCTGCAGCGTGAACACAAGTTCACGCACAAGGACGTCAAAAAAATCAAGCTCGCCACCTACAAAGCCGGGCTGGACATCATCAACAATGCCAATCCGGTAGGCGAATACCAGGCCAAGTTCAGCATCCAGTACACAGTCGCGCATGCACTGGTGCGCGGCAGTGTGCGGCTCAATGCGTTCGAGCCTGATCACCTGAGCGATCCGGACGTGCGCGCACTGATCAAAAAGATCGAACCCGTAGCGGATCCGGAAATTTCCAAAGGTTATCCGGGCAAGCGCGAAGCGCAGGTGGATATCGAGCTGAACGACGGCCGCAAGTTCTCGCATTTCCAGCCCTATCGCAAGGGGGATCCCGAGCTGCCGCTGACCGACGAAGAGTTGAACGACAAGTTCAACGAGCTTGCCGAACCGGTGCTGGGTAAAACCGCGGCAGCCGCCCTGCTGAAACAGTTATGGGATACCGACAAGCTCGCTAATGTCGATTACGACGCCGCTGCAGGAGCGAAGCGTGCGAGCGCCTGAGTGGCGAAGCAATATGAAAACCCGCTTGGCAAGGGTTGTCATGTGCGCCGTGCTAAGTGCATTGGTCGCCAACTCGTACGCGCAAGAC
>JAOUIN010000096.1 GCA_029883965.1 Betaproteobacteria bacterium | reverse complement strand
GGCTTTCTGCTTTTCCCTGATTGCGGCCAGAAGTTCGTCGCGAGTGACCTTGCTATCGGTCGCGCCCTTGTCACGATCGCGCAATGACAGCGCGCCGTTCTTGTCTACGGACACTTCCAGCGGCGCTACCGGCGGCGCCGAGGTTTTTCCGATCGACGGCAGCTCGACCTGGCCGGGATTGATCAGCGGCGCCGTCACCATGAAAATGACCAGCAGCACCAACATCACGTCAATGTAGGGCACGACATTGATCTGGTTCATCAGGCGCCGCCCGCTGCGTTTCTCGATCAGCATGTGTCAGGCCTATGCGCAGTCACTTCGTGCGTGCGACGGCGGCGATTTAGCCTCGGTATTGGGGCCAAAATTGCCACTGGCTGCGTTGCCCGCCTTGCCACTGACCATTCTGACCACAACGCATCTGATGAAGTGCTGCTCATAGGCCCTAGCTCACCTGCCGCTGCAGGATGTTCGAAAATTCTTCAGTGAACGATTCGAAGCGGATCGCGAGCCGGCTGACGTCGCCGGCAAAACGGTTGTAGGCCACCACCGCGGGAATCGCCGCGAACAGGCCGATGGCGGTGGCGATCAACGCTTCGGCGATGCCGGGGGCAACATGACCCAGCGTCGCCTGCGCCACGTTGGCGAGCCCCCGAAACGCATTCATGATGCCCCACACGGTGCCGAGCAGGCCGATATACGGGCTGACCGATCCCACGGAAGCCAGGAATGACAGAGACGACTCCAGCGTGTCCATTTCGCGCTGATAGGTCGCGCGCATCGCGCGCCGCGTGCTGTCCATCAGCGCCGCAACATCAACGCCCGGTTCGCGCCGGTGCTTGGTGAATTCGCGGAAACCCGACTCGAAAATCCGCTCCAGGGTGCCCGCGGATTCGCGCGCGTTGACTGCGCGCTGGAACAGTTCGTTGAGATCAGCACCGCTCCAGAACTGGCGCTCGAACTCGGCGGTCTGCCGCGCGGCCCGGCGCAGCGTGAATTCCTTCAGGAATATGTAGTACCAGGAAAACAACGATGCCAGCATCAGTATCGCCATCACCAACTGCACCGGCACACTGGCCCCGGTGATCAGGCTGAGTACCGACATGTCATGTGTAAGCGTCGCGTTCAAGATTCCGTTCCCATTGTTGTTCGCATCTCCCGGGGAATTCGGGCCGGCTTGAACGTATCGGTGCTGACACACACGACATCGACCTCCGCCCGCACAATCTCCTCGTTCCCGCGCAGCACATGCTGCAAAAACCGGATGCGGCTGCCGCCGACGTTAACCACTTCCACCGTGACCTGCAAGCTGTCGTTAAATCGCGACGGCTTCAGGTACTCGATGTGCACTGCGCGCACCACGAACAGTACGCCATGCGTAGCCGCAAGTTCCGGTTGCTCCAACCCCGATGCACGCAGCCATTCGGTACGCGCACGCTCCATGAAGCTCAGGTAATTGGCGTAATAAACGACGCCGCCTGCATCGGTGTCCTCGTAATAAACGCGCACCGGCCAGGAAAAGGGTTGCGCCGCGGCGCCATCATTTTCCGGTTGGTCCGGAACCGCCGGGGTGATGCGCTGACGTTTTGTATTTTTATTCAATTAAAACAACAGGTTATGAAATATTCTCTCATTCGGCCGGGGTGCTGCCGTCCCACAGGTCGCGCAGTCCGTCGCCGCGCGGTGCGGCGAGACCGAAATGGCGGTAAGCCAGTGCCGTCGCTACGCGTCCGCGCGGTGTGCGCTGCAGATAACCCTGCTGGATCAGATACGGCTCCAGCACATCTTCGATCGTGTCGCGTTCTTCACCGATGGCCGCGGCGAGATTGTCGACGCCGACCGGGCCGCCGCCGAACTTGTCGATGACCGCCTGCAACAGCTTGCGATCCATCACGTCCAGCCCGATCGCATCCACGTCGAGCATTTTCAGCGCGTCATCCGCCACCGCGCGGGTGACCTTCCCCTGCGCCCGCACCTCGGCAAAATCACGAACCCGGCGCAGCAGGCGATTGGAAATGCGCGGCGTACCGCGCGAGCGACCAGCAACTTCGTGTGCGCCGTCCGGATCGATTTCGACCTCGAGCAGCCGCGCCGAGCGTTTGACAATCTGCGTGAGCTCGGCGGTGGAATAAAACTCCAACCGCGCAACAATGCCGAACCGGTCACGCAACGGGTTGGTCAGCATGCCCGCGCGCGTGGTCGCGCCGACCAGCGTGAACGGCGGCAGATCAAGCTTGACCGAGCGTGCCGCCGGACCTTCGCCGATCATGATGTCGATCTGAAAATCCTCCAGGGCCGGGTACAGAATTTCCTCGACCACCGGTGACAACCGGTGTATCTCGTCGATGAACAGCACGTCATTCGGCTCGAGGTTGGTCAGCATCGCCGCAAGATCACCGGCTCGCTCGATCACCGGCCCGGAGGTATGGCGCAGGTTGACGCCCATTTCGCGGGCGATGATATGGGCGAGCGTGGTTTTCCCCAGCCCGGGCGGTCCGAACAGCAGCACGTGATCCAGCGCCTCTTTACGCTTGCGCGCAGCCTCGATGAATATCGACAACTGTCCGCGGACTTTTTCCTGCCCTACATACTCATCGAGTGCCTTGGGCCGCAGCGCACGCTCCAGCACCTCTTCCTGCGTTGAGGCGGGTGCTGCAGAGATCAGGCGGTCGGTTTCAATCATGTCAGCCAGTCTGGATAAGGTCAGGATTTGGACAACAGCTTCAGCGCCTGGCGTATACCCTCGGTTACCGACGCCCCAGCCGGCAACTGCGACACCGCCCAGGTCACTTCACGGTCATTGTAGCCAAGCGCGGCAAGAGCGTTGACGACATCGCCGGCGCCGGGCGCGCCGCCCGCCGGCGCGGCAGAATCACCACCCTTGAGCGTGAGACGGTCGCGCAATTCGAGCAACAAGCGTTCCGCGGTTTTTTTGCCGATGCCGGGCACCTTGGTCATGCGTGCAATGTCCTGGGTGCGCACCGCCTCGTGCACATCAGCAACGGACATGCCTGACAGCACCGACAACGCGGTCCGCGCACCCACGCCGGAGATCCTGATCAGCTGCCGGAACAGCGCGCGCTCGATCTCGGTGGCAAAACCGTAGAGCAGATGGGCGTCCTCGCGGACGATCAACTGGGTATAAAGGATCACGTCGGCACCGGTCGCCGGCAGCTGATAGAGCGTGCTCATCGGCACATCGATCTCATACCCGATTCCATTGACGTCCACCGTGACTTGCGGCGGTTGCTTGCTCAAGAGACGTCCGGAAATGCGCCCGATCATGTTTGGGAGCCCGCCGCTTTCGCGGACAGCGCTTCAATGCGGGCAATTGCCCGATCAGTCATTGTACCAACAGACCCGCCGGCATATCGCGACGCCAGGGCCCGCGCATTCTGACCAAAGGTCTCGGTGCCAAGCATCGTTGCCAGAGTACCGCTGATGTCGGGCTCCGCCGTCTCCGGATGCACGACACATCCGGCGCCGGTGCTTTCCACCCTTTTGCCCAGCAGAAAATGTTCCAGATGCATGGGCAGCACCAGTACCGGGCGGCCGCCGTGCAGCATTCCCAGCGTGGTCCCGGAATTACCATGGCATACGCAAAGGTCGCAAGCCGCTGCGACCAGGTGAAAATCCAGCGGCTGCGGCGTGAAATTCAGTCGTGCGCTGCGGTATCGCCCCAGCAGCGATTCGTTGCCGCCGAACACATAAGCCAGCACCCGGACCCCGCTGTCCGCCAATGCCTGAAGCGCGCGTTCCAGATGTTTGTATCCGGAATTCAGATAAGCAAACACCTTTCTGCCATCGCCGGCTGGCCATGTCGGGTCTCCGCTGCCTGTCGACATTACCTGCAGGCCCAGGTAATCACCCGGATCACGTGCACCGTAAGGATCCAGTTCCGGCACACCTGAAAAAAAATGCGCCGCACCGTCAAAAATCCGGCGCAACGCATCAATGTCTGCGCCCCTGGGCACGGCTTCGTTGATGACCTTCAGCACCCGGTGATCGCTGTCTGCAAGACGTTGGTGCGGCACCGCGACCCATGTGCGCATGTTCGGCATCGGATCTGCAGGCGGAGGCACGTTGAATGGCCCACCGATAACCGCACGCGGAATGTCGAGGATGCGTGCTGCCAGCAATGCAGTGGGCGCATGATCCGCAATCACGATGTCCGCTTCGGTCGAGCATATCAATGAACTCCATGCCGCAAGCATGGCACGCAGCATCGCCGGCTCCAGATAGCCGTAGCGCATCAGGATCTCGGCGTAGTTCAGGGGCGGCTCCTGCAACCCGCCATAGGTATTCAGACACAACGGTGCCTGATGCACCATCACCGGCAGCGCGTCCACGGCCCTGCAGGCGCTGGAAATCTCCCTGGCAGCAATGTGAATTTTGTGTCCGCGCTCCAGCAGTTTCGGCACGAGGCTGAGGAAAGGCCCGAGGTGTCCCAGGCCGGTGCCCAGTTCCCAAGCCAGCAGAATGCGGCTCATCGCAGCCGGCCGGCACGCCGGCGGCGCCCGACACCCAGCCCGCCGTACCCCTGTCCACCGTGCGCATGGCAGATCGCGCAGGCCAGCGCGTCCGCGGCATCGGCGCCGGGATCGCCGGGCAGCTTCAGCAGCCGTCGCACCATCGCTTTGACCTGATCCTTGTTGGCATGGCCGGTACCCGCCACCGCCTGCTTGACCTGCAGCGCCGTGTACTCGGCCACCGGCAACGCGCTGGAAACTGCCGCGCAAATCGCGGCGCCCCGCGCCTGGCCCAGCAGCAAGGTCGATTTGGGATTGACGTTGACGAACACCTGCTCGATCGCGGCACACTGCGGCTGATATCCCGCAATGACTTCCTGCAAACCGTCCAGCAGCACCTTGAGGCGTTGCGGCAATTCACCGTCACCGCTGCGGATGCAGCCGCTGGCAACATAGACGAGATGCTGACCGGTCTGTTCGATAATCCCGAAACCGGTCACACGCAGCCCGGGATCAATACCGAGAATCCGGAGCGTGGTCGCCGGGTTCAAGCAGGCTCGTCGAGGACTGCGGTGGTATATACCTCCTGCACATCATCGACGGCCTCGAGTGCATCCAGGAGTTTTTGCATGCGCACCGCGTCGTCCCCGGTCAGCGCATTTTCGGTGCCGGGTTTCATCGTGATCTCGGCGAACTCGGGCTTGAATCCCTGTTTCTCAAGCGCCGCCCGCACTGCCGAAAACTCCGCCGGCCCGGTAATCACTTCGATGCTGCCGTCCTCGTCGGTCTCGACGTCTTGCGCGCCGGCATCGACAGCCGCATCCATCAATTTCCCCTCGTCCGTGCCCGGCGCGAACACCATCTGGCCGCAATGCCTGAACAGGAATGCCACAGAACCGTCGGTGCCGAGATTGCCGCCGTGCTTGGTAAACGCGTGGCGCACGTCGGCAACGGTGCGCGTACGATTGTCAGTCATGCAGTCGACCATCACCGCGGCACCACCGATGCCATAACCCTCGTAACGGATTTCCTCGTAGTTCACGCCCTCGAGGTCGCCGGTGCCGCGCTTGATCGCGCGCTCGACATTTTCCTTCGGCATGTTGTTGTCGTAAGCCTTGTCCACCGCGAGGCGCAGGCGGGGATTGCTCGCCGGATCCCCGCCGCCGAGGCGTGCGGCGACAGTAATTTCCTTGATCAGCCGCGTGAAAATCTTGCCGCGTTTGGCATCCTGCCGCCCCTTGCGGTGCTGGATGTTGGCCCACTTTGAATGTCCGGCCATAAATACCTGATTACCCGTTAAAATTGGTCAAATTTTAGCATAGCGACTCAAGGAATCTTCCATGCCCGCACCGCTGCTTGTCGCCAAGTCCACCCACGAACTGCTGCTGCTGCCGGGCCTCGCCAACCGGCACGGGCTGATTGCTGGCGCCACCGGCACCGGAAAAACCGTAACCCTGCAGCGCATTGCCGAAGGCTTCTCGAAAATCGGCGTGCCCGTTTTCATGGCCGACGTCAAAGGCGATCTGGCCGGCCTGTCGCAAAAAGGCGAACCCAAGCCGAAGATTGCGGAAAGGATCAAACAGCTCGATATCACGGATTTTTCCTATGAAGCCTGTCCAGTGGTGTTCTGGGATGTTTACGGCGCACAGGGCCATCCCGTACGGGCCACTATTTCCGAGATGGGCTCCTTGCTGCTGGCACGGTTGCTCAATCTCAACGACACCCAGCAGGGTGTGCTGACGCTGGTGTTCAAGGTTGCTGACGACAACGGACTGCTGTTGCTCGACCTGAAGGATCTGCGCGCCATGCTGCAATTTGTCGGCGAGAACGCAAAGAAATTTACCACCCAGTACGGCAACATTTCCGCTGCATCCATCGGCGCCATACAGCGCGCACTGCTCGAAGTCGAGCAGCAGGGCGGCGACCGCTTCTTTGCCGAGCCGGCGCTGAATATTCAGGATCTGATGCAGACCGACGCACAAGGCCGAGGTGTCATCAACATCCTCGCAGCCGACAAACTGATGAATTCGCCCAAGATCTATGCGACGCTGCTGCTGTGGATGCTGTCTGAACTTTTCGAGCAACTGCCCGAAGTCGGCGATCCGGAAAAACCAAAGCTGGTGTTCTTTTTCGATGAAGCTCATCTGTTGTTCAATGATGCGCCGCCGGCGTTGCTCGACAAAATCGAACAGGTGGTGCGGCTGATCCGCTCCAAGGGCGTGGGCGTTTACTTTGTGACGCAAAACCCGCTCGACATACCCGACACAGTGCTGGGACAACTGGGCAATCGGGTACAGCATGCATTGCGTGCCTTCACGCCGCGGGACCAAAAGGCCGTAAAAAGCGCAGCAACAACCCTGCGTGCCAATCCGAAACTCGATGTAGAGGCCGCGATCACCGAACTGGGTGTTGGTGAAGCTCTGGTCTCGCTGCTCGACGAGAAAGGCCGGCCAACGATCGTCGAACGCGCGTTGGTGTTGCCACCCGGCAGCCGGCTCGGACCGGTGACCGCCGGGGAACGGGCAGCGACCATCAAGGCGTCATTGCTCGCCGGTACCTACGACAAAGTCGAGGATCGCGAGTCGGCCTATGAAAAACTGGCACAGCGCGTGCAGGAACAGCAAGCCGCGCAGCCCGTCGCTACCACCGGACAGAGTGGATCCGGCGGCATGCTGGGCTCACTGGGGGATCTGCTTGGCGGCTCTACCGGCCCGCGCGGCGGTCGTCGTGAAGGCGTAGCCGAACTGGCGGCAAAAAGCGCTGCGCGCGCAATCGGTTCGCAGGTCGGACGTGAAATCATCCGCGGCGTGCTGGGCTCGATATTCGGTGGCGGGCGCCGCCGCTAGTGTCTCTGATCTCTCTGCAGAACCGGAACGCCCGGATTGGCGTCATCTGCGTACTGGTCAGCGCCATCGCCTTCTCCGGCAAACCGGTGCTGGTCAAAGCCGCCTACCAGTATGGTGTCGATACGACCACTTTGCTGGCACTACGCATGCTGTTTGCCGCACCGTTGTTCGTGTTCATGGCGTGGTTGGCCGGCCCCCCGGCGGCCGGCATCACCCGGCGGGAAATCATCAGCATCACGGCCCTGGGATTTCTCGGCTATTACCTTGGCAGTTTCCTTGATCTTGCGGGGTTGCAGTACATCTCGGCGGGCTTCGGCAGGCTGATACTTTATCTGTATCCGACGCTGGTACTGCTGATGTCGGCCATCTTCCTGAAGCAGCCGCTGCGTGCGTCACAACTCATTTCACTGGTGCTGTCTTATGCCGGCATCACGCTGGTATTCAGCGCAGAGGCCCGTTTGGGCGATGATCTGGGGTTGATCGTACTGGGCGCAGCACTGGTTTTCGGCAGTGCGGTCGCTTACGCAACCTATCTCGTTGCCGGAAGTCGATTGGTACATCGTTTCGGTTCGATGCGCTTCTCGGCTTACGCGTCGCTGATTGCGACGGGATTCGTCATGGCGCATTTTTTTGCGATTCGCCCGGCACAAGCGCTGATCGTCAACAACGAAGTCTATTTTCTGGTCGCCGTGCTTGCAGTATTTTCAACCGTATTGCCCTTGTGGTTGATGGCCGAAGGCCTGAAACGCATCGGCGCCAATCAGGCGTCTCTGGTCGGCTGCATCGGACCGCTGGCGACCATGGCTTTTGCCTGGGCGTTCTTGGGAGAAGTCATCACGCCGGTTCAGCTGGCGGGTGCAATACTGGTGCTCGCCGGCGTGCTGATCATCAGTCTGAAACCGCAGACCGCCGCGTAGTCGTCCTGCGCCGGCGGAATATGGCCTGGTCTAGCGCGTGGCCGCTACGTTGGGTCCTTCACAATGCTGCGCGTAACGCATGCCCGGTGGAACTGCCTCCGCGCAGGCGAGCAGCGGCTCGACATGCGTGTG
>JAOUIN010000418.1 GCA_029883965.1 Betaproteobacteria bacterium | reverse complement strand
AATCGGCCTTTACCACGCGCAGAAAATCCGCGCTCGATCCGCCGGCCGCGTCGGCGCCCCGCGCGTTAAGCAACTTGATCAGTTCCGGTGAACCCAGCGCGGCATTCAGTTCCTTGTTGAGACGGTTGACCGCCGCCACCGGAGCGCCCGCTGGCGCGAATATCCCGAACCAGTTGATGACTTCATAACCCGGAACGGTTTCCGCTATGGCCGGCAACTCCGGGAACGCAGCGGATCGCTTCGGGCTGGTCACGGCCAGGCCGCGCAGTTTCCCCGACTTGACCTGCGGCGACAGCGGAACCGCACTGGCAATCGTCAGGCCGATGCGCCCGCCAAGCATGTCGGTAACCAGCGGTCCCGTTCCCTTGTAGGGAATATGCTCCATGCGCAAGCCGGCCATCGACTTGAACAATTCAACCGCGAGATGACTGGACGAACCGCTTCCCGCCGAACCGTAATTGACTTTCCCGGGATTGGCCTTGGCGTAATCAATCAATTCGCGTACCGATTTTGCCGGAAACGACGGTGCGGATGCCATCATCAACGGCACGGCGACAAACTGCACCACCGGTATGAAATCCCTGATCGCGTCATAGGACACTTTGCGCAGATGTGGATTGATGACATGGGGAATCGACGAAAACAGCAGCGTATAGCCGTCGGCACCGGTCTTCGCCGCGATTTCCGTGGCAATCAGCCCGCCCGCACCACCGCGGTTATCGACCACCACCTGTTGACCCAGCCGATCAGTGAGCTGCTGCGCGGCGATGCGACCCAGCGTATCCGCGGCACCGCCCGGCGGAAATCCGACGATCAGCCGTAACGGCCGGTCAGGATAGGCGGTCGCCGCCAGAGCCATTCCCTGCAGCGCTGTAAACGCCATGGTTACCGCAGCCGTACGCCAGAAATTACCCATGTTCATAGCCATGATCTGCCTCCACTTCGATTTCATTGAAATACCCGCCCCGCATGCCTGCAGGAAACATGCCATCGCGGGATCGCTGCGCACGCCGTCACTGCGCTACCAACCCAGGACATAAGCCGGGCGTCGCGGATCCGCACCACCATGAAGCACGCCCCGTTGATGATCGTTGACGATGGTGCATACCGCACCGGCAAGCCAGGTCATGTCGTCCCACCAGTACAGCTTGTGCCCCATCGCCGCCAGCGCGTCACCGGTTTCCCGCGGGATGCGCGACTCCAGGTACAACCGGCCGGGAAAATACGGATGCGGCTCAAACGAACCCGGATAGCTGTAATTGGCGAATCGCGGTGCTTCGACAGCATCCTGTACCGACATGCCGAACACGTTGACGTTCAGGAACACCTGGATCATCGCCTGGATCTGGACATCACCACCCGGCGAACCAAACGGCATGTAGGCTTTGCCGCTTTTCAGCGCCAACGCCGGATTTGGCGTCAGCCGCGGACGTTTGCCCGGCGCCACCGATGACGGATGCAACGGATCCGCCCACGACTGCGTGCCGCGCCCCGAGCACAGTATGCCCACACCCGGAATGATCGGCGTTTTGTCGGAGCCATCCGACGGCGTCGCCGAGAATGCGTTGCCATGACGATCAATCACGCATACATACGAAGTATCTCCCGGGCCCGGCGCCTCGTCCGATTGCGGCTCCGGCATGCACCGGTTCGCAATCGTCGCCAGCGACTTCGGGTCTCCTGCGGGCGGCATTTCCGGCCATGCGCGGTCATCACTGATCAGCGAACGCCGCCAGTCCGCGTATTTCTCCGACAACAGCCCCTGCAACGGAATCTTGACGAACTTCGGATCTCCGAAATAATGATGCCGATCGGAAAACGCCAGCTTCAAGGCTTCGGTGACCACGTGGATATACTGCGGCGTGTTGTGCCCGAGCGCCTTCAGGTCATACCCCTTCAGAATGTTGAGTGCCATGGGTAACGCCGCACCCTGTGACCACGGCCCGCAGGCGTGCACCTCGACGTCGCCAAAACGCGATTTCACCGTCGGCTCGAAATTGACACTGAATTCCGAGAAATCTTCGTACCGCATCAGGCCGCCCTGCTGCTTGATCCATTTCGTGACCGCATGCGCGATATCGCCTTTGTAGAACGCATCGCGCGCGGCCTGCAGTCCCGCTTTGCGGCCTTTGCGCTTCGCGCGGCGTTCCTG
>JAOUIN010000417.1 GCA_029883965.1 Betaproteobacteria bacterium | reverse complement strand
CAGCGATACCGGCGAACTGAGCGTATTCATCGATGAAGCCTACGTACAGGCACGCGAAGCCGAGTTTGCCCAGGGCGGCCTGCTGCGCGGACGCGAACTCGCACTGACTTTCGCCAGCCTGCGCGCAAATGACCTGATCTGGCCGTATGTCGTCAACAATTACCTGAAGGGCCGCACGCCTGCCGCGTTCGACCTGCTCTACTGGAACAGCGACAGCACCAATCTGCCGGGCGTGATGTACGCGTATTACATCCGCAATACCTACCTCGAAAACAATCTGCGCATTCCCGGAAAACTGAACATGTGCGGCGTCGCCGTCGATCTGGCCGCGCTCGACATGCCGGCCTACGTGCTGGCGGCGCGCGAAGACCACATCGTTCCGTGGAAAACGGCCTATGCCACTCCCGGTCTGATCAGCGGACCAGCGCAGTTTGTGCTTGCCGCCAGCGGCCATATCGCAGGCGTCATCAATGCGCCGGCCCGCAACAAACGCAACTACTGGCTGAATGCCGCGGCATCGCCGGGCGCGGATGCGTGGCTCGAAGGCGCCACATCACATCCCGGCAGCTGGTGGCCGCACTGGACCGGCTGGCTCGCAGATTTCGGCGGCGCACAAATTGCCGCCCCTGCCGGGTGCGGCAATGCCGATTACATGCAGATCGAGCCGGCACCCGGGCGCTACGTCAGGGAGAAAGCGGCGGGATGATTTCCCGCCCGTTTCCGGCATACACTGATTGCTGTTAAATTAAACCACAAACCAAAATCAACACAGGAGGTGCATATGTCACGCGTCGCAGTAGTTACCGGCGGTATGGGAGGGCTCGGAGAGGCCATTTGCATGAAGCTCGCGAAGATGGACTACCAGGTCGTGACGACCTACTCGCCCGGCAACAAGAAATACACCCAGTGGCTCGGCGAAATGCAGCAGCAGGGCTTCGATTTCAAGGCGGTTCCGGTGGATGTTGCGGATTATGACTCGTGCAAGAAGGCCATCGAGAAGATCACCAAGGACGTGGGTCCCGTTGATGTATTGGTCAACAACGCCGGCATTACCCGCGACACGACCTTCAAAAAAATGGAAAAAGAATCCTGGGATGCGGTCATGAAGACCAACCTCGACAGCGTGTTCAACATGACCAAGCCTGTCATCGACGGCATGGCCGAGCGCGGCTGGGGGCGGGTCATCAACGTGTCATCGGTAAACGGGCAGAAAGGCGCATTCGGCCAGACCAATTATTCCGCCGCCAAAGCGGGCATGCACGGATTTACCAAGGCTGCCGCGCTCGAATACGCGCGCAAGGGTGTCACCGTGAACACCATCTCGCCGGGCTATATCGGCACCAAGATGGTCATGGCGATACCGAAAGAAGTGCTCGACTCCAAAATTATCCCGCAGATTCCGATCGGCCGGCTGGGCAAGCCCGAAGAAGTCGCCGGGCTGGTGGCCTACCTGTGCTCCGAGGAAGCCGCATTCGTCACGGGTGCAAACATCGCAATCAACGGCGGCCAGCACATGCAGTAAACCGGGCGCGCCTCACCCCGTCCGGATTGCCAAAAAATACCCGCAGGGCTGCTGCCCTGCGGGTCAACCTTTATTTCCAGGCGTATTCCTGGACAATAAAGAAGGAGATCGATGATTCCGTGACTGGTATCAGGCGCCTCCACCCTTGCCGCCCTTGCCTGCTTTAACAGCCGCATCCGCTGCCACCTTGATGGCAGATTCCGCCGATTTTGTGACCTGCTGCGCCGTTTTCGACATGGTCTCCCTCAGCCCGTCGGCCGCAGACAGGGATTGTTTCATCGCAGCAAAAACCGGCTCCGATCCCGCCGGGGCCGATTTGGCCATTTCATCGACCAGCGCCTGGCATTGCTCGCTCATCGCGTGCAGCCGGCTTTCCACCACATCGCTGATCTCCTTCTGGCCCTTGCCTGCGAGCGCCTGCACGCTGCGCGTGTAGTCCGTCAACCGCGCCACCATGTCGCGCATGCTGCGTTCCTGCAACGCACCCCATTGCTGCGGATCACGCGCCTCCATCAGCGCCTTTGCCGCACGCATGTTGTCGTCGAGCATGCTGCGCATCGTTTCGACCTGCAGCTTCAGCATCTGCTCACCCTGCTCCATCGACAGCCGCGTGAACTCGGCGGCCGACTCTGTGATTTTCTGGCTC
>JAOUIN010000416.1 GCA_029883965.1 Betaproteobacteria bacterium | reverse complement strand
CCAGCGCGCCCATGCGGGCCAGCCCCATGGCCAGCTGGAACAGGCCGGTGAGGAAGGTCATCATCAGCACAAGCCGCACGTATTCGTCGGTACCGGGCTCGGCGATGCCGCTCATCGTCGAGTAAATCACGATCGACAGGGCGGTCGTCGGGCCCGACACGAGGTGCCAGCTCGATCCGAACAGTGCTGCGATGACCGCGGGGATCATCGCGGCATACAGGCCGTACTCCGGCGGCAGGCCCGCGATGGTTGCGAACGCCACACCCTGCGGCAGTACGACCACGGCGCCCGTGAGGCCAGCCATCGCGTCCGCTCGCAGCGTCTGGCGGTTGACCATCGGCCACCATTGCAGGAACGGAAAAATCCGTCGGACGTAAACCGCGAAATCAGTCGGGAATTGGACTTGAAACTTCATTTTTTTCCTGATACGACTGTTTTAATTATCGGTCATAGACAGATTCAAGGGAAATCAGGCGAATTTGATGGGCAATCAGTGTTTTTTTTGAGATATAATCCGCGTCCTGCATAGGACCAAAAAAGAGGAAGATCGCCCTCATGAAACGTTTATCTGCAATTTGCCTGATTCTCGGCGTGACCGCGCTGATGCCAGGAGTCGTTCAGGCGGCGGACGGAAATCCGGCCGCAGGCAAAGACAAGTCATCGATGTGCGCCGGCTGCCACGGCATTCCCGGCTACAAGACGGCGTTTCCCGTAACCTACAGCGTGCCCAAGCTGGGCGGCCAGCATGCGGCCTATCTGGTCAAGGCGCTGCAGGCATACAAGAACGAAGACCGCACGCATCCGTCGATGCGGGCGATTGCCGCCGGACTGACTGACCAGGACATGGCGGACCTCGCCGCGTATTACGCGACGGCTTCGACCAGGTCGGCGTCGAAATAACAGAATTCAGGGGATATTGATGAAGAAATTTCTTTGGATCGCCGGATGTGCGGCGCTGTTTGCCAGTGCTGCGGCGATGGCTGCAAATCCTGCCGCAGGCAAGGAAAAATCCAAAACCTGCGCAGCCTGTCACGGGCCTGACGGCAACAGCGCGGCGCCGGATTTTCCGCGGCTCGCGGGCCAGAACTATGATTACCTGGTCAAGGCCCTGCGGGATTACAAGGCGGGTGAGCGCAAGAACGCCATCATGGCGCCACAGGCAGCGAATCTTTCAGTGCGCGATATCGAGGATCTGGCAGCGTTTTACGCCCGACAGTCCGGACTCGTCGTCAAATACTGACGCGAAACCGTTTCAAATGAACGCGCCGGATCCCCGGCGCGTTTTTTTATGCGGTCTTGCCGCGAAACTCGCACAGATCGCGGATCAGGCATTCCGCACAACGCGGTTTGCGCGCCACGCACACGTAGCGTCCGTGCAGGATCAGCCAGTGGTGGGCGTGCAGCCTGAACTCCGGTGGCGTCACTTTCAGCAGCTTTTCTTCGACCGCCAGCGGCGTCTTGCCCGGCGCCAGTCCGGTGCGGTTGGCGATACGGAAAATGTGCGTGTCGACTGCAATCGTCGGTTCGCCAAAAGCGATGTTCAATACGACATTGGCTGTTTTGCGACCGACGCCCGGAAGTGCTTCGAGGGCGGCGCGGTCGCGCGGTACGGCGCCATCGTGGTTGTCGATCAGCGCCTTGCACGTGGCGATGATGTTCCTCGCTTTGGTGCGGTACAGACCGATGCGTTTGATGTAGGCCTCAAGGCCGGCAACGCCGAGTCCGAGCAGCGCTTGCGGGGTATTCGCGTGCCGGAACAGTTCACGGGTTGCGATATTGACGCTCTTGTCCGTCGCCTGTGCTGACAGGATTACCGCCACCAGCAGTTCAAAGGCGTTCGAGAATTCAAGCTCGCCGCGCGGTTCCGGATTGGCTGCGCGGAAACGCTCAAAAATGGCGTGTCGTTTGGCGGGATTCAATTCGATCCTGAACTTCGTGCCCGGGTTGGTGTGCCGTGATTATAATGGGCGGACTTGATGCGGAGTCCGTAATGCAGGTTATTGTGCGCAATTCGATTTTCCGGCTGTTTGCATTGAGCCTGCTGACCGGGCTTGCCGGGTCTGCATGGGCGGAGCCCGTGACCGTCGAGCGCGACAGTTCCCTGTTTGCCGAACCGCGTGCGGGTGCCGGCGTTACCGGCAACCTTGCAAAGGGGACGACGGGTGAGGCCG
>JAOUIN010000415.1 GCA_029883965.1 Betaproteobacteria bacterium | reverse complement strand
CTGGCGCGTCAGGCAGGCATCCGTGCTGGTCAGGATGCGCTCGAAGTCGTCCACGGTCAGACTGCGCAACTCAACGCGAATCGGCAGCCGCCCCTGCAGTTCCGGAATCAGGTCCGATGGCTTGGACAGGTGGAACGCGCCGCTGGCAATGAACAGGATGTGATCGGTGCGGATCATGCCGTACTTGGTGGTGACTGTCGTTCCCTCGACCAGCGGCAGCAGGTCGCGTTGCACGCCCTGGCGCGACACATCTGCGCCGGTCATTTCCGAGCGCGTCGCGACCTTGTCGATCTCGTCGATGAAGACGATGCCGTTCTGCTCGACGTTGGTGACTGCGGAGATTTTCAGCTCCTCGTCATTGACCCGTTTGGCGGCCTCTTCGTCAATCAGCAGCTTCATCGCTTCGTCGATTTTCAGCTTGCGCACCTTGCGTCGCGTGTTGCCGAGATTCTGGAACATGCCCTGCAGCTGGGCCGTCAGGTCTTCCATGCCCGGCGGAGTGAGGATTTCCATCTGCGCCGGAGTCGCCAATACCTCAATTTCTATTTCCCGGTCATCCAGCGCACCTTCGCGCAGCATTTTCCGGAACTTCTGCCGTGTCGCCGACTCGGCATCAGCGACGCCGTCACGTGCCGGCGTCAGCAGTGCATCGAGCACACGCTCCTCCGCCGTATCCTGCGCCTGATGCTTGACGCGGCGCATGGCTTCCATGCGTCCATCCTTGATGGCGACGTCAACCAGATCGCGAATGATGGTATCGACATCACGCCCGACATATCCGACTTCCGTGAACTTGCTCGCCTCCACCTTGATGAAAGGCGCGTTGGCCAGTCGCGCCAGCCGCCGCGCGATCTCCGTCTTGCCCACACCGGTAGGTCCGATCATCAGTATGTTTTTGGGCGTGATTTCCTGCCGCAGCGGGTCCGGCACCTGCTGCCGGCGCCAGCGGTTGCGCAACGCAATCGCCACCGCGCGCTTGGCGTCGTTCTGCCCGACGATGTGTTTGTCGAGTTCGTGGACGATTTCCTGAGGGGTCATTGGGGTCATGGCATTAACAACGATTTCTCAAAAAGGAACTGCTCGGACGGCAAACCGCTGCGCGGATGCCTGCGTCAGTCAAGCGTTTCGATGACGTGCTGCTGATTGGTGTAGATGCACAGATCGCCGGCAATGGTCAGCGATTTCCGGATGATGTCCGCCGGCGCCAGATCGGTGTTTTCCAGCAACGCGCGCGCCGCGGATTGCGCGTAGGCACCGCCGCTGCCAATCGCCACCAGACCCAGCTCCGGTTCCAGCACATCACCAATGCCGGTAATGATCAGCGAGTGCTCGCGATCGGCAATGGCCAGCATCGCCTCCAGCCGCCGCAGGATGCGATCGGTGCGCCAGTCCTTGGCAAGTTCCACCGCGGAGCGCAGCAGGTTTCCCTGATGCTTTTCGAGTTTGGATTCGAACCGCTCGAACAGCGTGAATGCGTCTGCCGTGCCGCCGGCAAAGCCGGCGAGTATCCGGTCCTGGTACAGGCGGCGGATCTTGCGTGCCGATGCCTTGACGATGATATTGCCCAGCGTCACCTGCCCGTCGCCGCCCAGCGCCACGCTATTACCGCGGCGCACGGAAAGTATGGTCGTGCCGTGGAATACGATGTCGGTCATGGGTTTGATGGTTTCCTGTGCGCGGTTCAGACTGTCGTCGATACGGGAAAAGAACAGATTGGGGCATCCGGCGCGTTTTCAACTCCTGCGGTCATCATGACTCCAGCCTGAATACAATGGGCACGCGCACCCAATCCTCAATGTTCTGTTCGCCGCGCCGCGCCGGCGCAAAACGCCAGCCCCTGACGGCATCCAGCGCCGCGCGGTCCAGCGGCGATGAGCCGCTGGTCTGCTCGAGTTCCACGCGCACCGGCAGACCTTCGGCACTAACCAGCACGCGCAGCATCACCGTGCCTTCGCTGCCCAGGCGGCGCGCCGCCGGCGGATAACGCGGCGGCGGATTACGCAGATACGCAGCATTGAACACGGGCGGCGATTGGGCAAGCTCGTTGCGCAACGCAGGCGCTGCAGCTTGCCTGGTTACCGGAGCAGATTGCGGGCTGGCGGCCGGACGCTCGGTCACAGCGACACCGGCGGCAGGAGATGCCGGAGTCTCCGGCGACGTCGCCAGTGCGCGCACG
>JAOUIN010000095.1 GCA_029883965.1 Betaproteobacteria bacterium | reverse complement strand
ATCGCCCGTCACGCTCGGAAACGGCGATCTGCGCGAAGGGCTGGGCCTCACCGCACTTTTCGATTACGCACCGGGCGGTTATCTGCTGATGGAAGCCGCTGTCGTGATGCTCAATGTCGTCGCGCTGGGTCTGTTGCTGGCCAGTGCTGCGCGCGAAATCCGCTGGGGCTACTGGCGCGCACTGACGATGATCCTCGCCGGAGCCATCGCACTTAAAACCGCAGCGGTGCTGTTGATATCGCGCGCACCCAACCCCTGGAGCTGGCTGACCCCGGGCTTCGGCGCCGGACTCGCCGCCGCGCTCGCGCTGCTGCTGGTGCTGACCCGGCTGCCGCACCGCGGCCGCGCGGCGGCGGCGCTCTTGGCGCTGATTGCCGCCGTCGTGCTGGTCAACAGCATTCCCGAGAACCCGTATCGCCCGGCGCCGGTTTATCTGCTGAGCGGCCGCATCAGTCATTTCCTCAGTTTTTCCAGCATGCTTCATGCCCTTTCCGACATCTGGCCGTTCCTGGCCATGTCGTTCCTGCTGTTCGGCCTGTCCGGACGCAACAATGCCAACCACTGACCGAAACCGGATGCGCCCAATGAAACGCAGCACCAGACCCCGCGCCACCATCACCAGCCTGCGCAACGACCTGCGCCGGTTTGCCGCCGCCCGCGACTGGCAGCAGTTCCATACGCCCAAGAACCTGGCGATGGCGCTCAGCGTCGAATCCGCCGAACTCCTGGAATGTTTTCAATGGCTGACACCGGAACAGAGCGCCAAGCTTGACGCACATGACCGGCGCGCAGTCGAAGAGGAAGTCGCCGACGTGCTGCTCTACCTGCTGCGCCTGACTGACGTGCTGGATATCGATCCGCTCGCGGCGGCACAGCGCAAGATGAAACTCAATGCACGCAAGTATCCGGTCGCGCTGTCCCGCGGTTCGTCGCGGAAATACTCGCGGCGTTGATCCCGCGGCGCGCCGGTTATAATCGGGCCTGCGGCCTTCCGCCGCACACCCCCCCATGAGCTATTACAAACACCATGTATTCTTTTGCTGCAACCAGCGCGAAGCCGGCGCCCGTTGCTGCAACGACCACGGCGCGCAGGACCTGCGCGATTACGCCAAGCAAAAGGTCAAGGATCTCAAGCTCTCGGGCGCAGGCAAGGTCCGCATCAACCAGGCCGGCTGTCTGGACCGCTGCGACGAAGGTCCGGTGCTGGTGGTGTACCCGGAAGAAGTCTGGTACACCTATGTCGACCGTGAAGACATCGACGAGATCGTCGATGAACACCTGCGACATGGCCGTATCGTCGAGCGGTTGAAAATCTGAACAGCATCTGCCCCGTGGGGAACGCCGGGATCTGACGCCCGCCGGACCCGGGGCCAGACCATCCATGTTTTTTTACTTACGCTGATCCGATGTCCAAAACCGAATCACGCCCGATGTCACCATCCACGCTTGAGCGCCTGGTTATCGCCGGTCCTGCCGGCAATCTCGAGACCGATATCAACGATCCGGGTAAGCCGCGGCGCGGCATCGCGCTGATCGCGCACCCGAATCCGGTGCAGGGCGGCACCAAGGACAACAAGGTTGTCACCACGCTCGCCAAGACCCTGTTCGGCCTCGGCTACGTAGCCGTGCGCCCGAACTTTCGCGGCGTCGGCGCCAGTGCCGGCACGTTCGATGAAGGCAACGGCGAAACCGAGGACCTGCTCGCCGTCGCAAATCACGTCCTCGCGCGTTACGATCATCTGCCGCTGCTGCTGGCCGGATTTTCCTTCGGCGCCTTCGTGCAGACCCGGGTCGCGCAGACATTGACCGCAGAGCGGCTGATCCTCGTCGGTCCTGCGGTCAACCGCTTTTCTGCGGCCGCGGTCCCCGCCGACACGCTGGTCGTCCACGGCGAGGTCGACGACGTGGTGCCGCTGGCGGACGTCATGAACTGGGCACGGCCGCAGAACCTGCCTCTGGTGGTAGTGCCCGGCGGCGAACATTTCTTCCACGGACGGCTGCACATCCTCGCGAGCATCGTGCAGCGGCACTGCGCGTGAACGCACCGCCACTCACCGCGTCCGGACTGCGCAAGTTCTACGGTGCGCATGAAGTCGTCTGCGGCGTCGATTTTGCGCTGCGGCCGGGCGAATGTTTCGGCCTGCTCGGTCCCAACGGCGCCGGCAAAACCACAACGCTGCGGCTGTGCCTGGGCCTGACCGAACCCGATGCGGGCGATATCAGCGTGCTCGGCCGGCCGGTACCGCAACAGGCGCGTGAAGCGCGGCTGCGCATCGGCGTCGTGCCGCAGTTCGACAACCTCGATCCGGATTTCACCATCCGCGAGAATCTGCTGATATTCGGCCGCTACTTCGGCACCAGCGACCACGAACTGAATGCGCGCATCCCCGACCTGCTCGATTTCGCGGGACTCGCAAGCCGCGCCGATACCCGCATCCAGACCCTGTCGGGCGGCATGAAGCGGCGGCTGACGCTGGCACGGGCACTGATCAACGATCCCGAACTGGTGTTTCTCGACGAGCCCACCACCGGCCTCGATCCGCAGGCGCGCCACGTGATCTGGGAGCGCCTGCGGCAATTGCTCAAACGCGGCAAAACACTGCTGCTGACGACGCATTTCATGGAAGAAGCCGAGCGGCTGTGCAGCCGCGTTGCCATCATGGATCACGGCCGCATCATCGCCGAGGGCGGACCGCGGGCACTGATCGCGCAGCACATCGAGCCGCAGGTGGTCGAGGTCTACGGTGAGATCGCACCGGACTGGGCCGAGCGCTTCGGCCGCAGCCATGCCGAGCGCTGCGAAATCACCGGTGAGACCATTTTCTGCTACACCCACGATCCGGCGCCGCTGATTGCCGATCTCGATGGCCGCAGCGACCTGCGTTACCTGCACCGTCGCGCCAGTCTTGAAGATGTGTTCCTCAAACTCACCGGCCGCGAGTTGAGGGACTGACATGGCCGCAAGAGCATGACCATAAAGCACTGGACCCCGCCGCAATTCAGCCTGCGCTTCGTGCACGTGTGGCGGCGCAACCTGCTGGTGTGGCGCCGGCTCGCGATCCCGTCGATGCTCGGCAACCTCGCCGACCCGCTGCTGTACATGTTCGGCCTGGGTTACGGCCTCGGCCGCATGCTCGACGACGTCGGCGGCATGTCGTACATCGGCTTTCTTGCCGCCGGCATTGTCTGCTCGAGCACCATGATGAGCGCATCGTTCGAAGCCATGTATTCCGGATTTTCGCGCATGCATGTGCAGAAGACCTGGGATGCGATTCTCAACGCGCCGCTGACGCTGGACGACGTCATGCTCGGCGAACTGGTATGGGCCGCGAGCAAGAGTTTTCTGTCCGGCTGCGCGGTGCTGATCGTCGCCACCGTGCTCGGGCTGGTGCCCTCACCGCTGGCGCTGGCAGTGATCCCGCTGATCTTCCTCACCGGCCTCGCATTTTCCGGACTGGGGCTGATCATGACTGCGCTGTCGCCCAGTTACGATTTTTTCATGTACTACTTCACGCTGTGCGTGACGCCGATGATGCTGCTGTGCGGCGTGTTCTTCCCGCTCGACCAGCTGCCGGCCGCCGCGCAGGCCGTCGCACAGTTGCTGCCACTGACGCACGCCGTCAGCCTCGCCCGGCCGCTGGTTGCCGGCGAAATACCGCCGACCTGGCTGCTCAACATTGCGGTGCTCGCCGCGTATGCCGTCGTGAGCTTCTATATCGCGCTGGCACTGACCCGGCGCCGGCTTCTGCAGTAACATTGCGCCATGCTTTGGGTCAAAACCTTCCATCTGGTATTTGTCATTTCCTGGTTTGCGGGGCTGTTCTATTTGCCGCGCATCCTCGTCAACCTGGCGATGGAGGACAACGACACCGCACGCGCACGCCTGCTGCTGATGGGCCGCAAGCTCTACCGCTTCATGACGCTGCTCGCGGTGCCGGCGCTCGCCTTTGGCCTGTGGCTTTGGCTGGGTTACGGCATTAGCGGCGGCTGGATGCATGCCAAGCTGGTGCTGGTGGTGCTGCTGATTGGTTATCACCATGCCTGCGGCAGCCTGCTGCGTAAATTTGAGCAAAATCGCAACACCCGCTCCCACGTCTGGTTCCGCTGGTTCAACGAAATTCCGGTGCTGATTCTGCTGGCGACGGTCATCCTCGTCGTCATCAAACCGTTTTAGGTTACATGCACCACATCATCGCAACTTTGCGGCTGGCCGCCGTGCTGCTGGCCGCCACCGCTGCGCTACCCGCTGCCGCACAGGCCACCGACGCGCGCATCATCGTGCAGCAGTCGCCGCTGGCCGGATTCCAGTATTACGAAGGCAAGGGGCTGTGGGAGATGATGCGCGTGGGCGATACGCTCACCCTGGTGCGCGAACCGCAGAACAGACACGATGCCAACGCTGTGCGCGTGGAGTGGCGCGGCGAAATGCTCGGCTACGTGCCGCGGCGTGAGAACAGCGACGTCGCCCGGCAGATGGATCATGGCGCGGCGGTAAAGGCACGCATCGTGCGCCTGACCGAGGCGCGCAACCCCTGGCAGCGCATCCGCTTCGAAGTCTATGTCGACCTCAAGCCGGTCGCCGCGGCGGCACGCTGACATGGAACAGTTTTTCGCAACCTGTCCGCGCGGCCTCGAAGGCGTGCTCGGCGAAGAACTGACCGCGCTCGGCGCACAGGACGTGCGCCCGGTCGATGGCGGCACCGGCTTTCGCGGCCCGTACGCGCTGTGTTACCGCATCAACCTCGAAAGCCGCATCGCCAGCCGCGTGCTGTGGCGCATCGGCCACTGCCGCTACCGCGACGAGAACGACATCTATGCCGCGGCGCGCAAGCTCCAGTGGACACAGTGGTTCAGTTCGAATGAAACCATTCGCGTCGAAACCGCGGCGATCAAAAGCCCGCTGCAGAGCCTGGATTTCGTCACGCTGCGCGTCAAGGATGCCGTGTGCGATGTGCTGCGCGAGGCCGAAGGCAAACGCCCTGATGTCGACACGCGCGCGCCCGATGTGCGCATCCACCTTTTCCTCACCGCAGATGAGGCCGTGTTCTACCTCGACACCTCGGGCGATCCATTGTTCAAGCGCGGCTGGCGCAGCGCCACCGGCGAGGCACCGCTGCGCGAGAATCTCGCCGCCGGCATCCTGAAACTGGCGGGCTGGACGCCGGAGCAGACGCTGCTCGATCCGATGTGCGGCAGCGGCACCTTCCTGATCGAAGCCACGCTGATGGCGCTCAAACGCGCGCCCGGCATGAACCGGCGTTTCGGTTTCGAGAAACTGCGCAATTTCGACCACAAGGCCTGGGAAACGCTGCGCACACAGGTTGTCACACAGGAAAATAAATCAATAAAATCAATGAGTTATGGGCATGATCGGAGCGGCGATGCGATCGCGCAGGCGAGGCAGAACGTGGCCGCGCTGGGGCTGGAGCCCTACATTGAACTCAAACAATGCAGCTTCGAGGATTCCAAACCACCGACACCCACCGGCGTGCTGATCACCAACCCGCCGTACGGTGTGCGCCTCGAAGAACTCGAAGTTCTCGCGGCGTGGTACCCGAAACTCGGCGACATCCTCAAACAGCGCTACAGCGGCTGGACCGCCTATATCCTGACGGCGGATTTGCGCATCGCCAAGATCATGCGATTAAAACCTTCGCGTCGCACGCCGCTCTTTAACGGCGCGCTGGAATGCCGGTTGTTCAAATACGAACTGGTGGCGGGGAGTATGCGGAAGGTTAAAGAGGAATCTTAACGCTTTGCGTAACCGGTCGGTCTACCGCTTAGCGGTGGACCGGCCCGAGCGAGCGTAGCGAGCGGGTTGACGCAGTTGTTAGGCCGCGTTTGCGAGAGTTTCCCCGATGCTTCCAGCCTCACGTCAATTATCAATTAGAAGATGCCCGAAGTAGGCAAAGACGCCAATTGCAACGCCCGTGATGAGTTGCGCGTGAACGAAATATGACATCTTTCTCAGGTCCCGAGGCGTACGGCGCCAGGACAAGAACAAGCCGAACAGTCCCTGCCATAGAACAAGTGCCAGAACTACGGGAAAAAATAGAATATCAGTTCGAAGTCCCATTAAAGCGATATGGACAAGGACAAGTGCGACTGCTGCAACACCGAAATAGATATGGCTTCGATCCAAGTAAACGACGAGATGACCGAGATAGCTCGTACTAGCCGGAGCCGAATAGTCTGGCAAGAGGCGTCGCGCTAGCGGACCTTTACCCATGACAAGCTTTATTGCTGTCCGAACGTAGATAAACACGAAGACCCAAAGGGCAACTTCACCGACGCCTTCACCAACTTCTGAGAGGAAGGTCTCTCTTTCTGGAGATGGCGGATGCGACCACAAAACATATCCATAGTATGCGACCGAAAGCAGTAACACCGCCGCGCTATATGCAAGGAAGGTCTTGAGGCCTTTACTCATCTGATCCCGTTTCTCAGCGGCCTAACGTTGGAAGCCACGGGCGACTCCAGCGCGGCGAAGCCGCGGTGAGGCGTCCCAGTGGGCTGAGTTGTTATGTTTCAAGCCTTTGATCATGCACAACTCTACAATCATGTTTATCCGCTTCTTTATACCAAAATTTTGCTTTTTCGAGATCACTACCACTATAAAATGTAGCAAGGTCATTGGCAGCAAAATAGCAATTTGCCTCGTACGCCTTTAATAATAGCTCTTCTGCTTTTTCTACCGACTTCTCATGAACCGGATGCCAATGACCGAAATAGGTGCTTGCGAGCATACGCATTGCTTCACCATCACCGTCTCTCGCCAGTCTTTCTAATTCTTGCTTAGCAAGTACCGCTAATTCTTCACTTTTCGCGAGATCAGTAGGTATTCTTTCTACAGGATAAGCATAACCCTCTGTTGAATAGTAGCGCGCCGACAAGTCTAACAAAGCCAACGGATGCCCTTCCTCAACTAGTTTAGTTAATAACGCAAAGCCCTCTTTCGTGCGGCCGGCGCGCTCTAATTCAGAAACTTTGAAATATTCCTCGTTATTCATTTTTAAGAAACATAACTAGTAGTAGTTGACATTTTTAGTTGCCAAATTTAGGTGACATTTTTTGTTGACGTTTTGCACCAGGCTGATGCCCATCATATGTCGGTGTCACGTCATCCTCAACCCCGCCGGCGCGTTGACCGGGTTATCGACCAGTCAATCCAGGCAGGGGGATCCATGGCGGCGGATGAGTTCAGCCCGGGCGTGGCCGCGCCCAAACCGCGGCTGCTGCAGCAGGTACGCGATGCCATCCGGCGCAAGCATTACAGCCCGCGCACCGAGGAAAGCTATGTGCACTGGATCCGGCGCTTTGTCCATTTTCACGGCAAGCGTCATCCGCGCGAAATCGGCGAAGCCGGGGTTACCGCGTTTCTCAACCACCTCGCACGAGACCGCAGGGTCGCCGCCGCGACACAGAACCAGGCCTTGTCCGCGCTGCTGTTCCTGTATCGGGAGGCGATGGGTCAGCCGCTGGCGTGGCTGGAGGGAGTGGACCGCGCGAAACGCCCGGCACGCACACCAACGGTGCTCACCCGGACTGAGGTGACACGGATTCTCGAGCAGCTCGCGGGCCCGAGATGGATCATGGCCGGCCTGCTCTACGGCGCAGGGCTGAGGCTGCGCGAGTGTCTGAAGCTGCGGGTCAAGGACGTTGATTTCGGCTACGGGCAGATCATCGTCCGCGATGGCAAGGGCGCCAGGGATCGCGTCACGATGCTGCCTGCCGCCGTCATCGAACCGTTGCAGCAGCATCTCGTCCGCGTGCGGTTGCTCCATGACCGGGATCTGGCTGCGGGGTATGGCGGGGTTGAACTGCCGACGGCATTGGCGGTGAAATATCCGCGGGCCGCGCGTGACTGGGGCTGGAAGTTCGTATTTCCGTCGTACAAGCTGTCGGTCGACAAGGCCACCGGCGAAATCCGGCGCCATCACGTCTACGAGAACTATCTGATTCGCGCGGTGAAGCAGGCGGCGCGGGCGGCAGGCATCACCAAGCATGTCAGCTGCCACACCTTGCGCCACTCCTTCGCCACGCATCTGCTCGAAGGGGGTTACGACATCCGCACGGTGCAGGAACTGCTGGGCCACCAGAGCGTTGAAACCACGATGATCTACACCCATGTCATGAACAAGGGCGGCCGCGGCGTCAGGAGCCCGCTGGATCGCGCGGAGGAACGGCGTTTACCGGGTGGCGTAGCGTAGGTGCGTCAGGGCCGTGAATGCCGCAGGTCAGCGCACCAGGTAACCCGCATCCAGCGCACTGATGTCCGGGCAGCCGATCAGCGCCAGCAACCGGTCAAGCTCGTCACGGTAGATTTCGATCGCGCGCGCGGCACCCGCTTCACCCGCGACCGCGGTGCCGTAGAGGGTGGCGCGGCCGATCATCACCGCGTTCGCCCCCAGCGCCAGCGCCTTGACCACATCGGCACCACGACGAAATCCGCTGTCGACGATCACCGTAGCGCGGCTGCCGATGGCCTCTACCACCTCCGGC
>JAOUIN010000414.1 GCA_029883965.1 Betaproteobacteria bacterium | reverse complement strand
CGGCTTGGAGCGGGCGGCGATCCAGCCCAGGATGTCCGGATTCGGTACAAAACTCAGCTTGAGTTGTGCCTCATCGGTTTTCTTGATCTTGTGTTTGCGCGGCGCGCTGACACGGTAATCGGCGACCGCAGCCACACCGATAAAAATGTCGGCTTTGGCCGCGTACTGCTTAACGGCATCGAACATCTCACCGGCGGTTTGTACCCGCACCACAGTCGACCCGACGGGCGGATTCAGGCTGACCGGACCGGATACCAGCGTGACTTCCGCTCCGGCGGCGACGGCGGCGCGCGCCAGCGCGTAACCCATTTTTCCGGAGCTGCGATTGGTGATGCCGCGCACGGCATCGATGGGTTCGAAGGTCGGACCCGCGGTCATCAGCACGCGTTTGCCCGACAGTATTTTGGGCGCAAGGAATGCACTGATGGCTTCGGCGAGTTCGTCAGCCTCAAGCATGCGCCCCATGCCGGTTTCACCGCAGGCCTGATCCCCGCTGTCCGGGCCGAAAATGGTGACGCCGTCGTGCTTCAGTTGTGAAATGTTTCTTTGTGTCGCCGGGTGTTCCCACATCTGGCGGTTCATCGCGGGTGCCACGATCAGCGGACAGTCGCGCGCAAGGCACAGCGTGGAGAGCAGATCATCGGCAAGGCCGTACACCGTCTTGGCCAGGAAATCGGCCGTGGCCGGCGCCACCACGATGGCGCGTTTGTCGCGTGAGAGCTCGATGTGCGGCATGCCGTTGGCAATGCGCCCGTCCCACATGTCCGTGTATACCGGATTCCCGGACAGTGCCTGCAGCGTCGCCGGCGTGATGAAACCGCAGGCGGCTTTGGTCATGACGACATGGACGCCGATACCGCGCTCGCCGAGCCGGCGTACCAGTTCCGCTGCCTTGTAGGCGGCGACGCCACCGGTCAGGCCGAGCAGGATCTTCGGGCGTTCGTTGTCACGCTCAATTTTGCTTTGTATATCAGGCACGTAGCGCTTCCTGGTACGGGGATGGCAAGTGTAACTGCAAACTCACGGGCGGGTAAACCGCGGCCGGGCTGGGGCGTTCAACAAATACATCCCCGGAGCAAACGATCATGGCAATCACCGACTGGCCGCTGGACGAGCGCCCCCGCGAGAAACTGCTGGCGAGGGGTCCGCAGAGCCTGTCGGATGCGGAGTTGGTGGCAATATTTCTGCGGACCGGCGTCAAGGGCAAGAGTGCCGTGGAACTGGCGCGCGCGCAGTTGACGCGCTTCGGCTCGCTGTCGGCACTGGCTGGTGCGGCGACGGAATCATTCTGTGCCGAACCGGGACTGGGGCCGGCGAAATATGCGCAGTTGCAGGCGGCACTCGAAATTGCCCGGCGCACCCTGCGGGAAAAACTGGATTCCGGTGCGGCGCTTTCCGCGCCCGGCACCGTGCGTGATTATCTGCGGCTGACCCTGCACGGCAGGCCGCACGAGGTTTTTATAGTCGTGTTCCTCGACGCCCAGCATCGCGTAGTGGCGTCGGAAGAACTGTTCCGCGGCACACTGACACAGACCAGCGTTTATCCACGTGAGGTGGTCAAGCGCGCCTTGCATCACAATGCTGCCGCGGTGATTTTCGCGCACAACCACCCTTCAGGCGTTGCCGAGCCCAGTCGTGCCGACGAAGCGCTGACCGCAGCGTTGAAGCAGGCGCTGGCGCTGGTGGATGTGCGCGTACTGGATCATTTTGTTGTTGCCGGCGATGGCGCATTGTCATTTGCCGAGCGTGGATTGTTGTAACTATCTGTTTTTATTGATAAAAGTGTTTTTCCGACGCTGGCCGGCCTGATTCGTCCGGGTTGAGGCGGGCAGTGGTTCCAGTGTATGATCCGCCCTTTTCTGAATTTGCGGAGCACTGCCATGCCTCGGGTCTGCGACGTCACCGGCAAAAAACCGATGACCGGGAACAATGTTTCCCATGCCAACAACAAGACAAAACGACGTTTTCTGCCGAACCTGCACAAGCGGCGGTTCTGGGTGGAGAGCGAAAACCGCTGGGTAAGCCTGCGCGTGTCGAGCACTGGTCTGCGGACCATCGATCGCAAAGGTATTGATGTGGTGCTGGCTGACCTGCGCGAGCAGGGCATGCGCATCTAAGCAAAGGAACGATCATGCGTGAAAAAATCAAGCTCGAATCCACGGCCGGCACCGGCCACTT
>JAOUIN010000094.1 GCA_029883965.1 Betaproteobacteria bacterium | reverse complement strand
CAAGACGCTGCGCACGCGCGGCTACGAACCGGTGCCGACCACGCCGGCCGAGTTTGACAAGTTCATGCGCGCCGAAATTACCCGCTGGAGCAAGGCCGTCAAGACCTACGGTATTTCCGGCGACAACATGTAGCCACCGGGCAGCGGGGCGGCAGCGCCCCGCGCACCGGATCAGCTTTCGGCATCAAATGCGGTATCGCCGTCCGCGACAGGCCTGCCGGACGCGCGCACGGCACCAAAGTCAAACAACGCCCGGTCAAGAAGGTGCGACGGCCTGACGTTCTGGATGCTGGTCAGCATGATTTCGATGCGACCCGGGTACCGTTGTGCCCAGTCGCGCAGCAGCATTTTGATTTCTTTACGCTTCAGCGTTTCCTGGGATCCGCACAGCGTACACGGGATGATCGGGAACTGCCGCAATTCGGCAAAAGCTTCAAGATCGCGCTCTTCGCAGTAGGCCAGCGGGCGAATCACCACGTTGCGACCGTCATCGGACACCAGCTTCGGCGGCATCGCCTTGAGTTTGCCGCCATAGAACATGTTCAGGAAAAAAGTTTCAAGGATGTCGTCGCGATGATGGCCCAGCGCAATCTTGCTCGCGCCCAGTTCCTGTGCCACGCGGTACAGCACGCCACGGCGCAACCTTGAGCACAGCGAACACATGGTCTTGCCTTCGGGAACGACCCGCTTGACGATGCTGTAGGTGTCCTGTCCTTCGATATGAAACGGCACCCCCAGTTGCGTCAGGTACTCGGGCAGCACGTGCTCCGGAAATCCGGGCTGCTTCTGATCGAGGTTCACCGCAACAATTTCAAAACCGATGGGCGCACGACTGCGCAGATGCAGCAGGATGTCGAGCAGCGCATAACTGTCCTTGCCGCCCGACAGGCAAACCATCACCTTGTCACCATCGCGGATCATGTCAAAGTCGGCAATCGCCTGGCCGACCAGCCGGCGCAACCGTTTGGCAAGCTTGTTGGATTCGTATGATTCCTTGCGCTCACGGTTGCTGCGCGGCGTGATGTGTATGACTTGTGTATCCATAATGGTCCGATCTGGCGGAACAGCGGCATCCTTGCCCGGTTCACCGGTAATTGTGTTCATGTTCTCGTTCATAGACGGCATCACAATGCGATGCTGCGGCCACCATCGACCGCGATGATCTGCCCGGTCACGTAAGAAGCCGACGCCAGAAACTCCACGGCCCCGGCGATGTCCGCGGGCTCGCCGCTGCGTTTCAGTACCGTCTGGTTGACGATACGCTGTCGCTCGATGTCATTCTGCCACTCGGGGCCATCGGGCCAGATGATCGTGCCCGGCGACACGCCGTTGACGCGCACCTGCGGCCCCAGATCCCGCGCCAGCGCTCGGGTCAGCGCCAGCAATCCACCCTTGGCCGCGTTATAGACCAGATGATTCTTCATCGGCAGCTCGGCGTGTATGTCGATGATGTTGATGATGCACCCCTGGGACTTGCGCAGTTCCGGCGCTGCAGCCTGGGACAGAAACAGCGGCGCCTTCATGTTCGTGCCGACCAGGTCGTCCCACGCCTGCTCGCTGACCTCGCCCACCGGCGTCGGATAAAAACTCGAAGCGTTGTTGACCAGCACATCGAGCCGCGCGTAAGCCGCAAGCGCGTCCTTGACCAGCTGCGGCAACGCGCCGGGCGCCAGCAGATCGGCGCGAGCAAGCACAGCGGAATCCGCGCGTCGCCGGTTCAGTTCCTGCTGCAATGCCTGCGCGTCGTCAATAGAGCGGTGATAATGCAGCACGACGTTGGCACCGGCCGCATGCAGTTGCCGGCAGATCGCTGCGCCGACCCGCCGGGCACCGCCGGTTACCAGCGCTGTCTTGCCCGCCAATGCACCATTCATGGCCTGTCACCCGGTCCGCACCGCCCGCTGTTCTGGCTATCGTAATTCATTGTTTATTTTATCGTATTATCGTCCGGTGACCCTTACGCAGCAGCACGCGACGCTACCGCCGCCCTCCGCCGACGCGCTTGCTTTGAGCGCGGAACTCGTGGCCCTGATCAGCCGGGAAATCGAATCCGCCGGCGGCTGGATCAGTTTCGCGCGTTACATGGAACTCGCGCTGTATGCGCCGGGACTCGGTTATTACAGCGCCGGCAGCCGCAAGCTGGGGGCTGCCGGCGATTTCATTACCGCGCCGGAATTGTCGCCGTTGTTCGGCCGTGCGCTGGCGCGCCAGCTTGCCGAACTGGTACCGCTTCCGTGTCCCGACATCGTCGAACTCGGTGCCGGCAGCGGCACACTGGCCGCTGTGCTGCTGCAGGAACTCGCCGCGCTGGGGCGGTCACCTCGACACTACATGATCCTGGAAGTCAGCGCCGACCTGCGCGAACGGCAGCAGGCGCACATCGCCGCGACCGCTCCGCAATTTGCAGATCGTGTTCTGTGGCTGGAACGGCTGCCGGAACGGCTGCAGGCCGTCGTCATCGGCAATGAAGTGCTGGATGCGCTGCCGGTGCACCGGGTATATCGGCATCAGGGACGCACGGAGGAAATCGGCGTCAGCGTGCAAGACGGCACACTCGTCCGCGCACTCCGCCCGGCGCCGCCGGCACTGGCGGAGATCGTGCACGCACAGGACATACCCGAAGATTACGAAACCGAAATCAATCGCGCCGCGCCGGCTCTGATTGCCGATCTCGCCCGGCGCATTGATCCGGGGATGCTGCTGTTCATCGATTACGGCTTTCCCGCGCATGAGTTTTTCCATGCCCAACGCAACCGCGGCACGCTGATGTGCCATTACCGCCATCACGTACACGACGATCCGTTTCTGTGGCCCGGCCTGCAGGACATCACAGCCCATGTGGATTTCAGTGCCGTCGCGCGCGCCGGCGCCGGTCTGGATCTGCTCGGTTACACCGGTCAGGCGCAATTCCTGATCAACTGCGGCATTACCGATCTGCTCGCCGCGGTGCCGGCCACGGACACCGCACGCTACGCGCCACTCGCCGCACAGGCGCAGAAGCTGCTGTCGCCGGCGGAGATGGGCGAGTTGTTCAAGGTCATCGCGCTCGGCAAGGGTGTTGCGGACCCGCTGCTGGGCTTCCACCGCGGCAATCGCGCGCACACGCTTTAACGCTGCTGCCGGCTTCCGTTATCATGGTCACAGCCATGTGGTTACATCGCTCGTTCCTACGCCTGCACCTACTGGCGCTTGCCGCCGCGGCGCTGCTGGCCTGCGCGCCGGCCTCCGGTGCGACGCCCCCCACGGTCGCCGAGGCCGAGTATCTCTGGTCGCAAAGTCCGCACGGCCGCATGCTCGAACGCATCCTGCCGCAATCCATCGCACCGGCACAGCTTCCGGAACCGAAAAGCGAAGGTGCGCGGCTGGCTGCACGCTATTGCGTGCAGTGCCACTACCTGCCCAACCCGCAAATGCACACGGCCGCGCGCTGGTCACCGATCATCGAACGCATGGTGTGGCGCATGCAGGGCCGGGGCAACATGGGCCCGCTGATGAAGGAAATGATGGCTGACGTCCAGGCACCGAGCGCCGGCGAGGCCGCCGCGCTGGCTGCGTATCTGGAGAAACATGCACAGAAGGAAATCGATCCCGGACACCCCGCGCTGAGTACTGCCGCCGGCCAGATGTTCAGCATCGCCTGTTCCCAATGCCACGCGCTGCCGGATCCGCAGCGCCACACCGCGCGCGAATGGCCGGTCGTCGTCAAACGCATGCAGGGCCACATGGCGTGGGCCAACACCGTGGTGGGGATCAATGCCCTGCGCACCAATCCGGTACTGGATACGACGGAGATTGTCCGCCTGCTGCAGCGCTACGCGCGCCGGGACCCGGGCCAGCCGTGAAAGCGATGGTGCTGACCGCACCGGGCACGACGCTTCAGCTTGCCGAATTGCCGCGCCCGGAGCCTGCCGCACATCAACTGCTGATCCGGGTTCTCGCGTGTGGCGTCTGCCGTACCGATCTGCATGTCGTTGACGGTGAACTGGCGGATGCGAAACTGCCGCTGATCCCGGGGCACGAGATCGTCGGCCGGGTCATCGGCAAAGGATCATCCGTTGAACGATTCGCCGTCGGTGACCGCGTGGGCGTGCCCTGGCTGGGAGAGGTCTGCGGTGTCTGCACGCATTGCCGCGGCGGCCGCGAAAATCTGTGCGACCACGCCCGCTTCACCGGCTATCACATCGACGGCGGCTATGCCGAATACGCGGTGGCCGACCAGCGCTATTGTTTTGCGATTCCGGCGTCCTATGATGACATCAGCGCCGCACCCCTGCTCTGCGCCGGACTCATCGGCTACCGTGCACTGACCATGGCCGGTGATGCCCAGCGGCTGGGCATTTATGGTTTTGGCGCTGCGGCACATATCGTCGCCCAGATCGCACGACACCAGGGTCGCGCCATCTATGCCTACAGCCGCCCCGGCGACGTGGCGAGCCAGCAGTTCGCACGCAGCCTGGGCGCCGCATGGTCAGGCGATTCCGGCACTGCGGCGCCGGATCCGCTCGACGCCGCAATCATATTCGCGCCGGTGGGTGCGCTGGTACCGCTGGCCCTGCGCGCCGTGCGCAAGGGCGGCACCGTGGTCTGCGCCGGGATTCACATGAGCGATATCCCGGCCTTCCCTTACGACATCCTGTGGGGAGAACGCAGCATCAAATCGGTCGCCAACCTGACCCGCAGCGACGGCGACGCGTTTATGGCACTGGCCGCGCAGGTGCCGCTGCAGATGTCGACCGTACCCTACGCGCTGGATCAGGCCAATATCGCGCTCGACGATCTGCGCACCGGCCAGTTCAACGGCGCCGCGGTACTGGTCCCGCCGGTCGCATCCGCATCGCCGCGCACCGCCTGACGCGGCGCAACCCCGGTCCGTCAGACTTTCGGCACCGCCATCCCGCGCTGAACCGCGGGCCGCCTGGAGAGCTTGTCAAACCAGCGTTTGACGCCTGGAAAATCATTGAGATCGGTCTTGTGCCATTCGTAGCGGGCGACCCACGGATAGGTCGCCATGTCGGCAATCGTGTACTCGCCCCCGGCCAGCCATTCGTGCCCGGCCAGTTGCCGGTCTAGCACACTGTAAAGACGCCGGGTTTCGTTGACATAACGCTCGATCGCGTAAGGCACCGGCTCTTTTGCCGCACGCAGAAAATGGTGCACCTGACCGAACATCGGCCCGACACCGCCCATCTGGAACATCAGCCATTGCAATGCATCGTAGCGGCCACGCACCGCCTGCGGCAGGAATTTTCCGGTCTTGCCGGCAAGATAAACCAGAATGGCACCCGATTCCATCAGCGAGATCGGCTTGCCGTCGGGACCATCGGGATCCATGATCGCCGGTATCTTGCTGTTGGGATTGATGGCGACAAACTCGGGCGCAAACTGGTCGCCTTTGCCGATGTTGATCGCATGCGTCCGGTACGGCAGCCCGCATTCCTCCAGCATGATGGAAACTTTGCGACCGTTCGGTGTCGTCCAGGTATACAAATCAATCATCCTTATTCCTTTCGCAATTGATTATTTCGACACATTCTTCAGGTAATCATCGAGCGCAGCCCGCCGCGCTTCTGCAACGGCCGCCTTGATCTCATCCGCTGTGGTGCATGTTCGTGCAATCGCGCCGGCGTTCACGGCCAGAACGGCTTCATGCGCTCCCCGCAGGAACCGCTGTACATGATCACCGCCGGCGATTCCCGCCAGCGCCGCCTGCATCAGCGCCGTCACACGCTCCGGCCGCCGCCATGCGTCCACGCCGTCCAGCAGGGACATCAACTCATCCGTGTCCAGGCTGGCGGCATCGGCAATCGCGTTGGCATGCCGCGCCGCGAGCAGTGCGAGATCGCGACAGGCAGCGGGCGCTCTCAGTTTCGCGCACAAGGCCTCGACCGCCTCGGGTTCGAGCACACGCAGCAGAGCCGCAAAACGCACATCCAGTGGGTCGCGGTGTTCAGCGACCGCGTCCAGCGCGGTCAATGCCTCTTCCGCCCTGCTTTCCTCATACAGCGCATCGAGTTGCGGCAACACCCGCGCCAAAGCGCCGCAATCCCGCAACACGGCAAACAGCGTCGACGGCGTGCGTTCCATCAACCCCTTGGCCAGTTCCTGCCATACGCGTTCGGCAACCAGCGCATCGACCTCGCCGGCCTGCACCATCTGCACCATCAATGCCTGCGTCTCCGGCGCCACGGTAAATCCGAAGCGCGCGGCGAAACGCGCAACCCGCAGGATGCGCACCGGATCCTCGGCAAAAGCGGGGCTGACGTGGCGCAACACGCCGCGGCTGAGATCCTCGGCGCCGTGATGCGGATCGATCAGCCTCCCGGCGTCATCGCGCGCCATCGCATTGATGGTCAGATCGCGCCGTTGCAGATCCTGCTCCAGCGTGACATCGGGCGCGGCGTGAAACGTGAATCCGTGGTAACCGGGTGCGGTCTTGCGTTCGGTGCGCGCCAGCGCGTACTCCTCATGCGTCTGCGGATGCAGAAACACCGGAAAATCGCGGCCTACCGGCCGGAATCCGTTCTTGATCATTTCTGCCGGCGATGCACCGACGACGACATAATCGCGGTCCTGCACCGGCAGGCCCAGCATTTCGTCACGCACGGCACCGCCTACGACGTAAATCTGCATGAATTTCGCCTGCGCCTGCCTGCCCGGTACGGCAGCCTCAGCGCCCCGCAGTGTCGCGAAAGCGCTGATACCGCGCCCGCGGTGTGCGCACTGCCAGCCATGCCGGCGCCACGGCTTCCAGCGATTGCGGCTTGATGCCGAACGGAAAGGCGCAGTCACATACGCTGTCGATTTCCATCGAGCGCAGGTTGTCGCGGGTCATCAGTTTGACCGGTAGCAGCTCCATGGCCCAGGCCTGGCAGTAGGACAGGGTGCGGTTCAACCCGATCACAGGTCGTGGATGGCCCGTCAGCCTTCCCACATAGGTCACCAGCTCGCGCAGCGTGTAACGCTTCGGTCCGCACAGATCGTACGACCGGCCCAGAGTACCGATGTCATCCAGCGCACGCACAAATGCGGCCGCGACATCCTCGACGAACACCGGCTGGAACCGCGCATTCGGACAGGCCAGGGCGAGCACCGGCAGCATCCGCGCGAGTCCCGCAAACAGGTTGAGAAAGCTGTCTTCGGGACCGAAGATCACCGAAGGCCGGAACACCGTCACATCGAGTCCCGAGGCCAGCACCAGTCGCTCGGCCGTACCTTTGCTGCGCAGATAGCTGCTGGGCGCGTCCGGCGCGGCGGCGAGCGCGCTCATGTGCAGCACCCGCCGCACGCCATTGGCCTTGCAGGCCGCAGCCACCTTGCGTGCGAGTTCCACATGTGCGGCGTCAAATCCGCGCGAACCGCGGGCATCATGCAGCACGCCGACCAGGTTGATCACCACATCGCTGCCCCTGATCACGCGGGCCAGTGCGACCGGGTCATGCACGTCAGCAACCACGACATCCACGGTCGGCAGCAGGGTCAGCCGCTTCGCCCGCTCGCGGTCGCGCGTGGGCACGCGCACGCGGAAGCCGCGCGCCGCGAGCCGGTGGCAGAGATGCTGTCCGACAAAACCCGAACCGCCGATGACACAAATATTGTTGATTTGCATCGCACTATTCTACCCTGCGGCGATTCGTTTCCCGCGGCAATCGATACCTGCGCTAGGGCGTATCTCCCAGGGGTTTCTCGCCATTGCGGGCGCGCGGTTCGATTTTCCCGATCCGGGCCTTAAGCGATTGCGACTGCTGGCTGAAGTTGTGGGCGTAATAACTTGCGTTGGCCATCACCTTCTTCACATAGTCGCGGGTTTCATTGAATGGAATGCTCTCGGCATAGATCGCGGCTTCCATGCCCTGGTCATTTCGCCAGCCGCGGGCACGACCCGGTCCTGCGTTGTAGGCGGCCGAAGCCAGCACCGGACTGCCGTCCAAAGTGTCGAGCACATGGCGGAGATAATAGGTGCCGAGGCTGATGTTGGTATCCACCTCGTTGACCTGTGACCAGTGCCAGTTCTTGAGTCCGATTTTGCCGGCAACCCAGCGCGCGGTGGCCGGCATCAACTGCATCAGCCCGCTGGCGCCGGCGCGTGACTTGATCTGGGCGATAAAACGGCTCTCCTGGCGGATCAGTCCGTTGACCCAGGCTTCGTCGAGATCGAGCTGACGCGCGGCGGCTTTCAGTTGGTCACGATACGGGGCCAGGTAACGCAAGCCGAAATCATGCTCGAACACCGTGCGGTCGGCGGTGTTGATCGCGCGATCATAGACCGCATTGCGACGCGCAACTTCGGCTGCCGCAAGAAGCCGGCGATCATCAAAACCGCGGATTGCCCATAACCATTCCCGGACACCTTCCAGGCGCACATCAAGCCGGAACAACGCCAGTGCGCGCTGAATGCCCGGCTTCTCGGTGATTTTGCGGATGTCCTCTTCCGTCGGCTTGTACGCGGCGGCCGGTGATTGCACGGTTCCGCCCAGATCCTCCAGCGCAAGCTGACCGTAGAAACTGAAATC
>JAOUIN010000093.1 GCA_029883965.1 Betaproteobacteria bacterium | reverse complement strand
GATCGCACCCGGCCTTGCGACGCTAATGAATTATCGCAGCGGCGACCTGCCGCATGATATCCGCGCCGGCGTCTCGGTGGCGGCTGTCGCATTGCCCGTCGGGGTTGCCTATGCACAGCTCGCTGGATTCAATCCAGCCGTTGGCCTGTATGCAAGCATCCTGCCGCTCGTCGCCTACGCGCTGTTCGGCACCTCGCGGCAACTGGTGGTTGGGCCGGACGCTGCGACGTGCGCACTCGTCGCCGCCGCAGTGGCGCCGCTGGCCATGGGCAATGATCAGCTCTACCTGTCTCTGTCGATGGCTCTTGCGTTTCTAGCGGGGTTGTTCTGCATAGGCGCAAGTTTCCTGCGCCTTGGCGCGCTGGCGGATTTTTTGTCCCGCCCGATTCTGGTCGGATTTCTCAACGGCATCTCCATCCACATACTGCTGGGTCAGATCGGCAAGATCGTGGGTTTCAATATCGACGCGGTCGGTATAGTACCCACTGCGATCGAACTTGCGCGCAGCATCGGCAGTACGCACTGGCCCACGCTGCTCGTCGGGCTGAGCGCGTTTGCGATCATGGCAATCGCCCCGCGATGGCTACCGAAAATACCAGCCGCACTGGTCGCAATCGTATTCGCCGGGATTGCAGTCGCCCTCTTCGGGCTTGACGCCTATGGTGTCAAGGTGGTGGGGAAGGTGCCGGCCGGACTGCCTGCTCTGCACTTACCCTCATTTCCACCCGAACTGCTCAAAGACATCGTCGGCGCCGCCGCAGGCATCGCGCTGGTCAGTTTCTCCAGCATGATGCTGACTGCACGCAGCTTCGCTTCGAAAAACGGCTATGACATCGATGCTGACCGTGAATTTTGCGCACTAGGTGTGGCAAACATGGCCTCAGCCGTCTCACAGGGCTTCGCGATCAGTGGCGCAGATTCACGCACCGCGATGGCGGACGCTTCGGGCGGCCGCACACAGGTGACCGGGCTCGTGGCAGCGGCGACGGTCACACTGGTATTGATGTTCCTGACCGAGCACCTCGCCTACGTGCCTGTCGCTGCGCTCGGCGCTGTCCTGATGCAGGCATCGTTCGGCTTGATGAACTTGCCAGCATTACGTGAATTCTGGCGGCTGGACCGTCACGAGTTTGGCCTCTCGATCATCGTCACACTCGGCGTCGTCTGGGTGGGCGCGATCCAGGCAATCGTGCTGGCAGTGGTGCTCGCAGTCTTGCGCTTCGTCCAGATTGCCGCGCGCCCGTTAGCCGAAGTACTGGGCGAGGTTCCTGGGCATCCAGGCTTCCATTCACTCACACGCCATCCCGATGCACAAGTCCCGCCTGGTCTGGTGTTGTTTCGATTCAACGGACCACTGGTCTTTTTCAATGCCCCATACTTCAAGCGTTCTGTGTTTGAAGCGCTTGATCGCGCCGGCCCCGGAGTAAAGTGGTTCGTGATCGACATGCTGCCGATGCCGTATACCGACATTACCGGCATGCAAACAGCACGTGAGCTGCTTGCGGAATTGAAGACCCGCGGCATCGAACTGGTGACTGCAGGTCGCGTTGGCGAGATGCTTGAGCTGTCTCAGCTCAAAGGAATCAGCGAGGCCGAACGGCTGCCGATCCGCCGGTTCAGCACCCTCCGCAAAGCGCTACAGGCTTTCAAGGCGAAACAGAACCAGGCGGCAACTTCCCCCGAGTGAAATTCACTTTATTCAGGCCCTACTTCACCAGCGCATTAAGTTTCACCCCGTCTTCGGCGTCGCTGTCGAACACGTCCCTTTTCAGCGAACCTTCCGATTTCGCAATGACGCAGGTGACTGCCGCGTCCCCGGTTACGTTGACCGCGGTGCGCATCATGTCGAGCAGGCGGTCGACGCCAATGATGAGCGCAATGCCCTCGACCGGCAGGCCGACCTGGCCCAGCACCATCGCAAGCATGATCAGACCCACGCCCGGCACCCCGGCGGTGCCGATCGAAGCCAGCGTCGCCGTCATGATGACGGTCAGGTAATCGCTCAGGGACAAGTTGACCGCGTAGACGTTGGCGATGAACACCGTCGCCACGCCCTGCATGATTGCAGTGCCGTCCATGTTGATCGTCGCGCCCAGCGGAATGGTGAACGACGCCACCGAGTTGTCGACGCCGAGCTTTTCCTCGGCCGTCTTCAGGTTGACCGGGATGGTGGCATTGCTGCTGGCCGTGCTGAATGCAAACAGCATTACCGAGCGCATCTTCATGAAAAAGCGCACCGGGTTGAGGCCGGCAAGAACTTTTATCAGCACGGAGAGCGTCCCGGTGAGATGAATCGCCATGGCACCCACCACCACGAGGAAGTAGCCCATCAGCGGCTTGATCAGGTCGATGCCCTGTCCGGCAAATGTGCGTGCTATGAGGGCGAACACGCCGATCGGTGCCAGCGCCATCACGATATCCACCATCTTCATGATCACAGAATCGAGATCGTTGAAGAAATTGAGCACGTGCTTGCCGCGCTCGCCCGCCAGCGTGATGGCGATGCCGAACAGCAATGCAAACACAATCACCTGCAGCATTTCGCCCTGCGCCATCGCCTGTACCGGGTTGCTCGGCACCATGTTGATGATGACGTCGCCCAGCGGCGGCGCCTCCTTGGCGGTGAACGCCGCACTCTTCGAGTCGAGCTTCATGCCCTCGCCCGGGGACACGACAACAGCCAGGGTCAGGGCGATCGTTATGGCGATGGTAGTCGTCGCAATATAGAGGACAAGCGCCTTCAGGCCGATGCGACCGAGTTTTTTTACATTGCCCATGGCCGTCACCCCGCCAACGAGTGACACGAAGACGAGCGGCACCACCATCATTTTCAGCGACGCCACAAAAATCGAACCGATTACCTTCAGGAAGCCGTCGACAATGTACTTCTGCACGAACGCGACGTCGGCCAGGAACAGGTTGGTCAGAATTCCGAGAATCAGGCCCGCCCCCATCCCGATCATGATTTTCGTGGTCAGGCCCATTTCATTTTTTTTCGGCATACACGATCTCCTGGACGGCTGTTTCAGCGATTCTAACGAATCCGTCACAAATGACTACTGGTACTTTGTAAATCAGTTAACGTGATAATCGTCGGGCGACCGAGGAGAAACGAGACGCCAGAGTCAGCATGGTGTGCAGGCACGTAATAGAGTGCCGGCTCTGACCCTGTTCGCCTTGCTTTGGCATCAGATAGCCTGCTGGCCGATACTTACGGTTTACGAGGACGCGAGCCCATGAACGTCAACAGCGATTTTAATCAGCGTGTCGTGCAGCATGCGGCCGACGCGGTATGGACCGCGTCGCCGTTGCCCGGTGTGGACCGGCGCATGTTGGACCGGGTCGGCGATGAGGTCGCGCGCGCGACCAGTATCGTGCGCTACGCCGCCGGCTCACACTTCGACCGGCACGTGCATCACGGTGGCGAGGAGATCCTGGTACTCGACGGCATATTCTCGGATGACCAGGGTGATTTCCCCGCGGGCACCTACCTGCGCAACCCGCCGGGCACCAGTCACACGCCGTTCTCGCGTGAGGGCTGTACGCTGTTCGTCAAACTCTGGCAGTTTGCGGCAGATGATCTGGCACCGGCACGCATTGCAACATCGACAGCCGCGTGGCGGCCCGGGCTGGTGCCCGGCCTGAGCGTGATGCCGCTGCATGAATACGACGGCGTCAGCACAGCACTGGTGCGCTGGGCGCCGGATACGCGTTTTAATACGCATCCACACCCCGGTGGCGAGGAGATTCTGGTGCTAAATGGCCTGTTCCAGGATGAAGACGGCGAATACCCGGCCGGCACCTGGCTGCGCAATCCGTGCTGGAGCCGCCACACCCCCTATACCGGCCCGGAAGGTGCGCTGATCTACGTCAAGGTGGGCGCAATCGGTGCGCCGTTCATGCCGTTGCCACGCTGACAGATATTGCGAGTGCGACCCCGGCACCATCTACACGCCCAGCCGCTCCGGTGACAGATACTGCTGCCGGTAATTCTCGAACGGCAGGGTGTCCTGCGCTTCGATCAGTCGCTGTGCGTCGATCGACTGTTCAGCCATGCGCGCGTAGCGCGCTGCCACTTCAGCATTGAGCGGCGATGCCCGCAGGCTGGTGCCGTGCAGCACCGATTGCGCCTGCACAAAGTGGAAATAGGAGTCGTCGTGGTGTTGCGCCATTTCGCGCAGCATGCGCGCCGACGGTGTCAGTGCCGGATCCGCCAGTGCAGCCGCAGCGGCCGCCAGGGCATCGCGGTAGGCGCTGCCGCCGTGCGCTGCATCGAGTGCTGCGGCAACCGGCTCGCACTCGCGCAGCAGATCGCCGCCCCATTCTCCCGGTGAGAGTTCCACACCCGGCCGGCACAGGCGCAACGCCGGATCGCGCCCGTTTTCAGCGACCCGTTGCTGGTTGACCGACATCGCGGTGATTTCCTCGGGCGTGTCCGGCGGGCTGTCGTGCAGCAGGCAATGCAGCAGGAACACGTCGAGGAAGCGGATCACACCCGCGGTGATGCCGATGGGACAGAACGGGTCGAGATCCATGCAGCGCACCTCGACGTATTCGACGCCGCGCTCGCGCAACGCATGCAGCGGGCGCTCGCCCGGGCGTATCGGCCGCTTCGGGCGGATGGCACCGTAGAACTCGTTTTCGATCTGCAGCAACGATGTGGTTAGTTGCCGGTAATCGTCACCGTCACGGATGCCGATGGCTGCATATGGCGGATAAGGCTCGGTCAGCGCGCCATGCAGCGAACGGGCATAGCCGTCGAGGCTGTTATAGCTCACCAGCAGCGCCGCCTGCGCCTCGCTCTGATAACCCAGATTACCCATGCGCAGCGACGTGCTGCCGGGCAGGTACAAGGTGCCGCGGGTCAGCTCCTGCAGTGCGTGGCTGCGACCGGCAACGAAACTCTTGCATACCGCCGGTGATGCGCCAAACAGGTACAGCAGCAGCCACGAGTGCCGCCGGAAATTGCGGATCAGTGAAAAATACAGCTCATCCTGATAGGCCCGGATCGCGCCGGTGTAGGCGTCCGACTGCCGCAGCAAGGGCCACGCCGCGTCCGGCAACGAGAAGTTGTAGTGGATGCCGGAGATGGTCTGCATGCGCCTGCCGTAGCGGTGCGCCAGTCCCATGCGATAGACCGTTTTCGCCCGCCCGACATTGGAACGGCCATACTGGCCGATGGGAATGTCATCGTCCGCGGGCAGGCTGCACGGCATGCTGGCGCACCACAGCATTTCATCGCCCACATGCCGGTACACCAGTTGATGGATCTCGGTGAGTTCCTCCAGGCAGGGCTCGATGCCATCGTGCACACCCGTGATCAGCTCAAGCTGGGATTCGCTGAAATCCGTGGTGATGTGGGGGTGGGTCAGCGCCGAGCCGAGTGCCGCCGGATGCGGCGTATCCGCAAGCATGCCGTCCGGCCTGACACGCAGGCTTTCTTTTTCGATGCCGCGCTGTAGCCCCTTAAGCGTCCCGGCATCAAGGGCCTGCAATCGTTTTTGGAACTGATTCAAACACGTTCTCCCGAAAAAGTAGGCACGCCAATATGGGAACCCCAAAATAGCACTTATCGTGCAGCACTGAGCACCGATGGGACCCTGCTCGAACTCTCTTTATCAATGGGGTAGCTGCTTCATTGTTTCCCCGGGGCTACACGCGAATCAGCTTCGCCAGTTCAGCGCCCTCCACCAGCTTCATCCCCTGCTTCGTCGCAAACGCCCGCGCCTGCTCGGTCAACTCTCCCGCCACCGCATACCGGCATTCCGCTGCGCTGCGCTTCTCGCCGGCGGCCGCCAGCTCCTTTAATGGCTCCATGCCCGTACGCGCAGCCTTCCAGCGCCGCGCGCCCTGATTTCTCCAGCTCGAAATCCGCCGCACCGTCGACACGCTGCACGGCGTAGCCTTCGGCCTTGAACCCGGTCTCAAGCGCCTGCGCAAAATTCTCCCACGACAGGCTGCGGACCTTTTCCAAAGCCTTCTCCAGCAGTGCGCCGCCGGGCACGCGAATCTGTTTCCACGCGACCATCAGGGTGATGACAGTGAAAGGCGTAGTGGCGAAGAGCGCATAACCCCAAGCCATGAAGGTATGCACCGCCCCGAACACGGCAAGCGCAATCAGCGCGCTCACCCACCAGTCCTGGCGCATCAGGATTGCGAACAATGAGTTCTCAGCCATCTTCCATTTCATGCGGTGTGTCTCTGAGTTAATCAGGTTAGTGTACCTTTTCGGAATACCTGTACTGCCCCTCATTTTCGAATATCGCGGCACTGTTGCCGCACATTGCGGTCATACGAGGCGAAACCCATACCGGGTGCCGGCATTCCGGCATGATGAACCAACGCCTTCAATGCCAATTAACGGAGTCACAGCCATGGCCAAGATTCGCACGTGGGCGGCCACAGCCGCCAAACAAAAACTGGAACGCCACGATTACGATCCCGGCCCTCTCGGTGATGAGGAGGTCGAAGTCGCCGTCGAGTATTGCGGCATGTGCCATTCGGACCTGTCGATGATCGACGACGAATGGGGCATGGCCGCCTACCCGCTGGTGCCGGGTCACGAAGTAGTCGGCCGCATCGTTGCGATGGGCGCGCGGGTCAAGGGCCTGAGCAAAGACCAGCAGGTAGGCGTGGGCTGGACCAGCGCCAGCTGCATGCACTGCGCCCCCTGTATTGATGGCGACCAGCACTTGTGCGCCACGGCGCAGGCGACCATCGTCGGCCACCACGGCGGATTTGCCGACCGCGTACGTGCGCACTGGGCATGGGCGATTCCGCTGCCCGCAGGTGTGCGGCCGGAAACCGCCGGCCCGTTGTTTTGCGGCGGTATCACCGTGTTCAGTCCGCTGCTGGAATTCGACATCACCCCCACCAGCCGGGTCGGCGTCGTCGGCATTGGCGGGCTGGGCCACATGGCGCTGCGTTTCCTCAAGGCCTGGGGTTGCGAGGTCACCGCGTTCACCTCCAGCGCGTCGAAGCATGATGAAGCCCGTGCATTGGGTGCGCATCGCGTGGTGTCCAGCCGCGACTCGAAAGAAATTGCGGCCATTGCCGGCAGCCTCGACCTGGTGATCGTCACCGCCAACGTCGCACTCGACTGGGACGCCATCATCGCCACGCTCGGCCCCAAAGGCCGGCTGCACCTCGTCGGCGCCGTGCTGGAACCGATCCCGGTCCAGGCCTTCGCGCTGATCATGGGACAGAAAAGTGTTTCGGGCTCGCCCACCGGTTCGCCCGGCAGCATCGCGAAGATGCTGTCCTTCTGCGCCCGCCACGGCATCGAGCCGCAGGTGGAACAATATCCGATGAGCCGGGTGAATGATGCCTTGGCGCATCTGCGGGCCGGCAAGGCACGTTACCGCATTGTGCTGAAAGCGGATTTCGGCGCCTGAATGCGCGCAGTTCAGGTTTACTTAAAGCCGGTCCGCGCATTCCCGGCGTTAACCGGCGAGGCCTGTTGACGCCGGTCCGGGAAAGGCGTTAACTGGAATTGCTGTGGTGAACCGGTTCGGGACAGGTTCTCGAACGAACGATAGCCTCGGTTGCTGCCTCGGTGTTTCGCTGTTGTGCGCGCCCCCCCGTTTGCGGGTGTGCCTGAAGCGGGCCGGTGGCGACCACCTTCGACATTGTGTTTGAGGGATGTTTCGGATCGGCAAACCAGAGCACGGAGCGCGATTCGCGCTGTTGTCATCCCTTTGGGGAGATGCAGGCGCAGCATGAAGCCGAAAGTGGAGGTCACTCTATAGATGAAACTTCCGACATTGGTAATTTAAAGCCGGTCATCGACCGGCCTTGCGTCCCGGCAACGTGACGCCCTACAGCCACTCAGGTGGCTGACCGCCGAAGCCCTGCGACATTTTTCGCGGGGCTTCCCATTTTATGGGTCACCCGTGCGCATTTGGATCCGCCGGCAGCACCGCCGAAAGCCGGATCATTGTCATCTTTTTATACTGCAAGGTGCCCTCGCCGATTTGAATGCAGATGGTTCGACTCCAGGTCGTTCAACGATGGCATGCCACCACTGCCGGATTCAATCCGGAATGGTCATCGGGTCCGGTTCCACTTCTTCATGCACTTCAGCGACCGCCCGCTCCACCGCGTCGACGTCATCAACCTCGCAATATGGAACAAAGCGTCCCCCTGATTTCCGGAATATTGCCGGCATCGTCATGTTGACCGGAACAACGCCGGCAACCGGTTCACGAAGTCCCGATTCACGGGCGATTGCAACGTCTGGCCACATGAGCGGCGACTCGTTGTTGCGCGCATCTGGTGCGCGCCTTCCACGCAGAAATAACGTCAACCGATAGCTTTGTCGGACATGCAATCCATGGTGCTGAAGATGGCGTTGCAGTTAGAAAGAAAAAGTCGCTCGGAGCGAATCTCAACACAGCGATCATCGCGCAACGTTGCCGGCACCGAGTGAGTGCCAGCCTGCACTACTCACACTGGCACCGGCTCCCTATCTTCTCCTCGACGGCATCGGGCGTGGCGGTGGCATCGGGCGTGCTACCGGATTCATCGGAC